>NZ_CDSC02000232.1 GCF_001298715.1 Bathymodiolus azoricus thioautotrophic gill symbiont | reverse complement strand
ACCGACTCTAATATCAATATCATCGAGGCCTTTATGTTTGTCTAGAAATGAGTCAGTTATATTTTTAACAAATTCTTTTTCAATCACTATTTAATCCCCTTGCAAACAAAGGCTGGAATGTCTAAAAATTCGCCCTTCGCGGCGGTTTCAGCTGCATCAGTTACTCTGGGCCGGTTTTTGTCTTTTTGTGTTACAGAATCGTGGGATGCCAGCGCATCTTCCATGCTCATGCTGTCATCTTCAAACGCTCCCATATATTCCGCTTCTTCATGGGTGATTTCAACGTATTGTTCGGGGTGCTCATCGAGTTGTTTTCTGATTTCATTGACACGTTCTTCGAGTGTTTTCTTATCGCTCATGATTTATTTCCTCTCTGATTTGTTGTTTTACCTGATGATGTAAAGTGCACCCCATTGTCAAGACCATTTTCTCCAAATAATAAGGAAAAATATCTACCATTCTCATAAAAAATAAACGTCACTGGGTGTCTGATAATCCAAACTTTACAGAAGCCCGAAATTAACCTATCCTTGCGACGGAACCTCCCCTCCACTAGTTCTCGCGACAGAACCCTATTGATTCTTCTTGAACCTCAGTAGGTGGAAAATTTTTAAGAAATCGTGAAATTTCGCGGCGCTTGGTATCTCCCCAAGGCATAGTTCTATTTTCAGGCCATGTAACGAACAACCAACGCTTTGAGCGAGTGAATGCAACATACAAATTATTTTTTTCCTGAGTAAGTTCAATACCCCCACTACGAACCGCCCTGTAATCAGGAAAAGTTTCATCATCCATGCCAATAATAAAAACAATATCAAACTCTTGCCCTTTCATGGTATGCACGGTACTCAGTGTTACCCCTGAATGCTGCGATAAGGGGGCAGTTTGCCCCAGTGCCATGGCATTTTTAAACTGATGTAATGAGGTGTTATCTGTTGTCTTGGCATAATTGTGCCAATGAATCAGTAATTCATTAATATCACCAAACAGCATATTTTTTTCATCGGAATCCTCAAGTGTCACATTCTCTTTGTAAGACTCCAACTGTCGCTTAAAGTTTGCACTATCATCTGCGAGGGATAAAACGAGTTCAATAATGACCTTTTTGTTAGTGTCTTCTATCTTTTCTACTACGTTAGATAAGTCAACGTCTCCTTCATAACCCAACGACAAAGCCACTAATAACCGTCGCCAATGCAATTCATCCTGCGAATTAATCTTGATCCGCAATGCCAAGTCAAAAATTTGCATCAAAGAAGACTCAAATTTTAAAGCACCTGGTGTCATTTTGTAGTAATGAGGAATACCTGTTGTTTCTAAAGCCTCTTCAAGTGGCTTAAATAGATATTTGTTTCTTGCCAATACCGCTATTTTTTCATAACTCAATTCACCCTCGATGTCGTCATGTTTTTCTAATCCGACAATTTGCTGGATTTTTTGGGCGAGCCATTGCGCTTCCCTATTTTCATCTTTGGTTTTATATAGCTTAAATATGCCCTGCTTAACGATATGCTCTACCTGATCAGCATCAGGAATCAAGTTTTGTGCGGCTTGCAATATAGCTTTTGAAGAACGATAATTTTCGGTAAGTTCAATAATAGTTGCTTGAAAGTCTTTAACAAATTCCTTATCCATATAGTCGGGTGAAGAGCCGTTAAAATGAAAAATAGACTGATTTGGATCACCCACCATCAGGATATTTCTGAACTCTCCATTTGCCATAGCTTTTAGCAAATTATACTGGGCATTATTCAAATCCTGCGCTTCATCCACGCACACCGCAAAAAAACTGCGTCGATACAATGCAGCTATTTTGGGATAATCGTTAAATAAACCATAGACTTTTAGCAATAAATCATCAAAATCTATAGCATTCTGCGACTTTAAAATATCCTGATAGCTACAATAAAGCAGGATGATATTTTCATTCTCTGTTTGTGCTGCAATATCCGCTTCATTAATTAACCTGAGTTTCATATTAGCAATAAAATTCAATGCTCGATAACGAAAATCCCTTTGCTGCTTTTTATCTTGTTTTCTATAACTTGCCGCATAAGAGGGTGTTAATTGAATGGCTTGTTCAATTAATTCTAAACGGTCGCTTTCATCCTCAAAAATATGTGGCATTTCGGCATAGCCCAATAAATGCCTGTGATTCTCAAGTACAGACTGACAAAATCCATGAAAAGTACCGACAAATGTTCTTTGCTCAATATCTTCAATATCCGCTAATCGGTCTTGGATCTCTTTCCCCGCCTTGTTAGTAAAGGTCAATGCTAATATTTTTCTATTGCTTCGAGACAATAAAACACGAATACGCTCTGTTAATACGCGCGTTTTACCACTGCCCGCACTGGCTTTAACATAGAGCGCACCATTTTGAGCATTGACAATAGACCGCTGTTGTTCTGAAAGGGGAATAGGATGACTCATGAAGCCTTCTCAGTGATATTTAAAATGGAACTTATCTTATTGAACAGTTCTATGATTTTAGGCGGTAATGTTTTTTTACTCTTGATGATTTGTTCTGCAATAACTGGAGCAAATTGAGTTTTGGATTTTTTCATTTGTTTGTAAAGTTTTTCGTCATTAAAAGCTTTTATTTTTACCTGTGCCGACGTTTTTTCTTGTTCACTATGATAGTCATCTAGTTCAATCAAAGCCTGTCTTATTTCATCCTGAAAGCCATCCTTTAATAATTGATTTTCAATATTATTGTCATTATCCAGAAACACAATCACATCCGCTTCTGTCTTTTTTGAGCGGCAATTGTCGAACTGTTTTTTTACGCTGTTTCTTGTCTTTTCTTCTGCATCGCTCAAAATCAACCAAGGGATATTTAAGGATTCAGCAAAGCGTAAAAAAGGTAAATAATTGCCATAGCCACCCACGCCAATAAAATCCACGCCCATTTCAACGACAGATTTGCCAAAATGATGTTTGGCAAAAATCGGCAATGCCTGCTCTTCGGTTTCACCCTCAAACAAAACCATCAATTTAGAAAAGAAGATTTCACCACGGCTATTGATCACATGCCGTGTGATTTTTCGTTGATCCTCATCAGTCAGTGAATCAATCGCCACTTTGTCACAGCGCGTACCCTCCTGGTCTTTGTAGAAACTTCGTATTTGACCAAGATCTGCCACCGCCGCAATGTACGGAGAATGGGTAGAAATGATTTTTTGCCCTGCAATGTCGTTTATTTGGCTATACAGTTGTTTTTGAGCATTGGGGTGCAGATGCGCTTCGGGTTCTTCAATGGCTAAAATAGGAAAAAACACACTTCCTACTTTTTCGGCATTGCTTGCCAGTAAGCCGATAAAGGATTTCAAAGTTAACAAAGAAGACCAACTGCGCGTTCCCATGCCATGATATTCCATGGAAAAGCTGTCTTGGCTATCCCCATAATAAATCATCAGCCCCTTGTTTAAATCGCGTATCTTTTTTGTGAAAGGGGTTAATTCAATGCCACTGCGGGTATTTTCCAGTGCCGAATCCAAGCCTTTCAGAGTCTCCTTTATATGGCTTAGAATATTACTGCTACTCACCGCCTTTTCATTCAACTGCTCAATTTGTTGCTCTATTGCCTGAATATCCGCAGGGGAATATTCAATTTTAGATAACATCTTGCCCAAATAAGAACCGCGTAATCTAGTGTCTTCCAGAATATCGCGTTGCGCATCCATATAGAAAAAAAGGCAATTCATCAAAATGAAAGCGAGTTTTATTGCCCTTACCGGCATTAAGCCAATCCGTAAAATCAGGCCACACTTGCAGAATAGTTTGCTCGACTTTATAGCTGTTTTTAATCGCATCAAAAGTGACATGCGTTCTTAGCGGAAAAAAGCTTTCAGTGCCATCGATGCGAATGCGATCAGTGGTCAGCAAAGCTTCCCAATCGTCGCTAAAACGATCCTCCTGCTTGCCTTTAGCATCAACAGGAACAATCAGCACATCAATGGTGATGTTTGTAGCACAGTCGTTATTTTTAATAAAAAAGTCATCCTGAGAAATAAACTGGCGATTGCCCAAGGCGATTTGCAGGGCTTTGAGAAAAGAGGTTTTTCCCGTGTTATTCATTCCCGTCAGTACGGTTGTTTGCTCCAGTTCTACCTCGATATTTTCCAGACCACGAAAACCTGAGATACGAACGGTTTTTATTAGAATACTCATTTTTTATTTT
>NZ_CDSC02000450.1 GCF_001298715.1 Bathymodiolus azoricus thioautotrophic gill symbiont | reverse complement strand
TATGCGTCATGGTAGGACATTTAGTAATAGTCTTAAATTTAAAACCCAACATGATGCTGCATTTTATGCTTTAAAAATTAATTCTACTTCTATTTCTGAAAATAGGGAGTATGGTGGTTTGATTTATAGAAATTCAGATGGGTCTTATTCATATACTGGACCGATAGCAGGTGATCATGAGTCAGTGCAACCTATGGATGCACTAGCACCTAATGGCGCTAATGTAACGGCTTATTATCACACTCATGGAGCGTATGACCCAAAATACGACAGCGAAAACTTTTCTGATATCGATGGGAAAGAAGGAGATATTCCTCTTGCAATATTTAATGAAATAGACGCATATTTAGCGACTCCTAAAGGCAAGATTAAATATTATAATTATGCTAATGATGTAATTATTAGGTTACAATGATGAAGGGGATTACAATGATGAAGACGCTGTTTTTATTTATTTTTATTTTTATAAATACTCATGTTATGTCTAATATGGATAAATATATTGATTTTGATATTATAGAAAGTTATAAAAAACCTATAACAATGCCTGCTAAATATTTAGAAGTGTTTAGTGTTGTTTATAAAGATTTTTCTTCTTTCAAAAGTAATCAAATAGAAAGTTATATAGTTAACATATCTGAATCCAAAGATTTGTATATTATTAAATTTAGTATTCCACGGAAGCGACTCGTGGCGGGTGGAGGTTCTGGCTTTTATCACATAGATAAGCATACTATGAAAATTATTAAAGTTGAATTTTATAAATAAAAATTAAAAATAAAAGGGTAGAAGGGGTTGAGTAAAAGGGGACGCTACCCTTGGAGGATTATACTTAGTCAACCCTTAAAAACCACACAAAACATTGATTTATAACAATAAAACTAACAATAACCCTAGACAAATCAACCAACTTTTGTTAAAATACCTCTTATTCCTTGGTCGTTTTGCTTAAAAAAATGTTAACTAAATCTAGCCCAATATCCACCCAATCAAATCTTTTTCATTCAGAGCTCTTTTCTC
>NZ_CDSC02000230.1 GCF_001298715.1 Bathymodiolus azoricus thioautotrophic gill symbiont | reverse complement strand
TTTAGATAGAAGAACACCTATAGTGGCACTTATCAATAAAGAAGGAAAGCGATATTTTAAAATCCAGTTTTTTATTTTTGATAATGACATAGGTAATTCACACTCACATCGTCTTCTAATTTATAAGTTTTTGTAAACGGATTGTAAGTCATGCCAATCATACTTTTCAAGGTTAGTCCTGAGTGTCTTGCCCACTCATCCATTTCACTTGGTTTGATGAACTTGTCCCAGTCATGAGTGCCTTGTGGTAGGAGTTTAAGGATGTATTCTGCACCGACAATGGCAAATAAATAGGATTTGGTGTTACGGTTGATGGTTGAAAAGAAGGTTTGCCCGCTAGGTTTGACTAATTTGCTACAAGCTTTGATGATTGAGGATGGGTCAGGCACATGTTCTAGCATTTCTAGACAAGTTACAATATCAAATTTTTCGAGGTGTTGTTCGGCAAAGTCCTCCACAGGGATTTTTTGATAATCCACTTCTAAACCCGACTCAAGTAAGTGTAATTTGGCAACTTCTAAGCCTGCTTCTGCCATATCAATGCCGGTAACAATCGCACCTTCTAGGGCGAGGGATTCTGCTAAGATGCCACCACCACAGCCGACATCAAGGATTTTTTTGCCTTTCAGCGAGCCACCACATTTTTTTTTAATGTAGTTTAGGCGTAGTGGGTTGATATCATGCAGGGGTTTGAATTCAGAGTTTTTATCCCACCAACGCGATGCTAATGCGGCAAACTTATTAACTTCATCAATATCTACATTACTCATAATGCTTGCACTACTTGCAAAACTTCTTCCACATGGCCTTTGACTTTGACTTTATCCCACGCTTTAAGAATATTACCTTTGGTATCAATGATAAAGGTAGAGCGTACAATACCCATATATTCACGCCCCATGAATTGCTTTAGTTGCCAAACGCCAAACGCCTCACATAAATCTCCTTCCACATCAGCAATGAGCTCAAAGGGGAATGCTTGTTTGGACTTAAATTTTTCATGCTTGGTTAAATCGTCTTTTGAGACGCCGTAAATGATGGTGTTTGCATCTAAGAACGCTTGATGACTGTCTCTAAAGTCTTGCCCCTCAGTGGTGCATCCTGGTGTGGCATCTTTGGGGTAAAAATATAAAACGATATTGTGTCCTTGGGTATCAGGAATGCTAATTTCTAAATTGCTTGTGGCTTGGCAGGTAGTTGGTTGGACTTTATTCATAACGGTATAATTTCGGGTTTAAAAATTCCAATTTTAACATCTGTATGAAAAACATTCGTAATTTTTCAATTATTGCCCATATTGACCATGGAAAATCCACCATTGCCGATCGTTTTATTCAGTTTTGTGGCGGCTTGAGTGATAGAGAGATGTCCGCACAAGTATTAGACTCAATGGATATTGAAAAAGAACGGGGCATCACCATCAAAGCGCAAAGTGTGACACTGGATTATCATGCCAAAGATGGTGAAACTTATCAGCTAAATTTTATTGATACACCAGGACATGTGGATTTTTCTTATGAAGTTTCCCGTTCACTTTCTGCTTGTGAAGGCGCACTATTGATTGTTGATGCCTCGCAAGGGGTAGAAGCACAAACGGTGGCAAATTGCTATACCGCTATTGAGCAAGGCTTGGAAGTGGTAACAGTACTAAATAAAATTGACCTACCAGCGGCAGATCCTGAACGAGTGGTGGATGAAATTGAAGATGTGATCGGTGTTGAAGCACAAGACGCTGTTCACGCCAGTGCCAAATCTGGGATTGGTATTGAGGACATCTTAGAGCAAATTGTTGAAAGAATCCCTGCACCAAAAGGTGATGTGGAGGCAACAACTAAGGCATTGATTATCGACTCTTGGTTTGATAATTATTTAGGGGTTGTCTCTCTTATACGCGTTATGGATGGTGAGATTAAGCCAAAAGATAAGATTAAAATATTCTCAAATGGCGAAGAACATTTGGTGGATGAAGTCGGTGTATTTACGCCTAAGCGTGTCAAAACCGCAAGTTTAAAAGCAGGTGAAGTAGGTTTCTTAATTGCCAATATTAAAAACATTGACGGTGCACCAGTGGGCGACACGATTACCAGTGTTAAAAACCCAGTAACCGAGGCTTTAGAGGGCTTTAAACCAGTGCAGCCTCGTGTATTTGCGGGTTTGTTTCCCATCTCAGGCGAAGATTATGAAAAGTTTCGTGATGCTTTGTCCAAACTTAGACTCAATGATGCGGCATTACAATACGAACCTGAAAATTCTGACGCCTTAGGCTTTGGTTTTAGAATTGGTTTTTTGGGTTTGCTGCATATGGAAATCGTTCAAGAGCGCTTAGAACGAGAATATGATTTGGATTTAATCACCACCGCACCCACTGTGGTTTATGAGATTTTAGACACTAAGGGCAATACCATTCGAGTTGATAGCCCATCAAAAATGCCAGAAAATCAATTTATTGCTGAGTTTAGAGAGCCAATTATTACTGCAAATATTTTAGTAACAGATGAGTTTGTCGGTAATGTGATTAGTTTGTGTGTTTCGAAGCGAGGCGTGCAAAAGAGTCTAACTTATATGGGCAAGCAAGTACAAATGGTATATGAGTTACCACTTAATGAAGTGGTGCTTGATTTCTTTGATAGACTTAAATCGGTATCACGAGGTTTTGCCTCAATGGATTATCAGTTTGAGCGTTATCAAGTGGCTGATTTAATCCGTCTTGATATTCAGATTAATCAAGAATCGGTTGATGCTTTGGCACTCATTATTCACCGTGAAGATTCAGTGCGAAAGGGCATAGAAATTGCCGAGAAAATGAAAGAGCTGGTACCAAGACAAATGTTTGATGTCGCTATTCAAGCTTGTATTGGCGTCAAGGTTGTTGCCAGAACCAATGTTAAAGCCCTTAGAAAAAATGTAACTGCCAAGTGTTATGGTGGTGATGTCTCGCGTAAGCGTAAATTACTTGATAAGCAAAAGAAAGGCAAAAAACGCATGCGTAGCGTCGGCAGAGTGGATATTCCTCAAGAGGCATTTTTGGCGGTGTTGCATATTGATTGAGGTGTAATTTAAAATTCTATTGGAAAAATCGCATTAGACAACAATAAAGATTTCAATCAAGCCAAAAAAAATCAGTGCAACTGTCTGTCTACACTGATTTTTTAAAAACCCAAAGAGAAGGCGGTTTCTTAATAGATAAGATTAAGGATATAACCCAAACGCAATCCTGCTAAATATACTAAATTAATGGTAGTTTGTTGAACATTTTTTAAGTAATCATCGGTTAAAACAATGCTATCTTTAGGGTCTTTTGATTTAAAAATATCAGCATCTATAGCGGAAAATACATTGTTATTAAATTGCTG
>NZ_CDSC02000290.1 GCF_001298715.1 Bathymodiolus azoricus thioautotrophic gill symbiont | reverse complement strand
CCAAAAAAGAGTTACAAGATTCTTTTAACGCCTATCAAAAATAACAACTTTACTATTATTGGTGGTGAGTATCGAGGTAGGAAATTTAGCTTTCCTGATGTTGATACTTTGCGTCCTAGCCCTGGAAAAGTGCGTGAAACTTTGTTTAACTGGTTACAATTTGAAACACAGGGTAAAACTTTTTTAGACTTATTTTCTGGCAGTGGCGCCTTGAGTTTTGAGGCGCTTTCTCGTGGTGCAAAACAAGTAACCAGTGTAGAAAAAAATACAAACGCCGTACATTTTCTCAAGCAGAATAAACAATTATTAAAAACAGATAATTTAGCCATTTTTAAACAAGATGCCTTTGCATTTTTAAACAAAAAACCAAAAATACCCTTTGACTTGATTTTACTAGACCCTCCTTTTAATAAAAACTATCTAGCAAACGCCTTAAAATTAATCTCAAAAAATGATTTTATTGCTATTGGTGGCAAAATTTATATAGAATCTGAATTTGAAATAACAATGAAATTTTTAAAAACACACTATTTGACAAAAACCAACCTCAGCAAACAAAAAAAATCTGGTGCCGTTCACTACTGCTTGGTAGAAACCTTTATATAAATTACCTTATTCCCAAGATTCAACTTAAGGATATAATAGCCAGGAAAGAGATTTAAACGAGAACCATAACGGCTTGTCAAGGCAATTCTTCCCTAGGCGCTAATGGCTTTATGTGAGTGAAAAGAGGCATCTAAAACAACGAATTTTCTGATTTATGTGTTGTATTCATTTGAATCTCCTTATGTTTTTATTATAAGAAAATTCTACTTTTACTGAGTGTTAATTTTTTAGAGGATTGCAGGTTCATTTATACTCCTTTTTACTAGTTGTAATGGTCTAACAATC
>NZ_CDSC02000036.1 GCF_001298715.1 Bathymodiolus azoricus thioautotrophic gill symbiont | reverse complement strand
CCTTTGTTGATTTGTAACCAATATCATTCCAAGCATCACAACACTTATCTACAATTTCATCATAATCCTTAAAAGCCATATTCGATAAATATCTTTGCTTAGTATTAAGCCATAACTGCTCTACTGGATTAAGCTCTGGAGAATATGGCGGTAATGCAATTGGAATGAAATGATATTATCAAAACATTTAATTTTTCCAGTGGTATACCATGCTGCTCTGCTCTATCCATTATTACAACGGCAACCCTACCTTTTGCTGTTGCTGTTGCTTGGGAGATTGACCTTAAATGCTCAATCATACCATTGGTATTTGCCAAAGGCAATACCAAGCCAAGTGCCTTGTCTCTTGCTGGACAAGTGGCACCAAAGGTGTAGGCGTATTTAAATTGTTGTTGTCTTATTGCTCTAGGTCTGGTGCCTTTTGGTGCCCATGTTCTAGCAATAGACCCTTGTTGACCTCAAAAATAGTGGTATTTTTGATAAAAAACAAGGCTATAATTTATCAATTCGGTGTCTGCTTAAGTGGGGGAACCGCAGTTAGTCTCTTAATAATCAATGAATTTAAAAAAATCAAGTGGAACAACCTAGCAAATCATTCCAGCCGATTGCTAACGCACCGGCTGAATTCAAATGTTATACATCAAAATCCATAACACGAAACCAAAAAATTAAAAGGAAATAACAGATAGCAATGGCAAAGAAAAATAATACAAAAGAAAAATCCATAGAAGAGACACTCTGGCAGTCCTGCGATAAATTAAGAGGATCGGTTGAGCCTGCTGAATATAAGCATGTTGTGTTGGGGCTTATTTTCCTGAAATTTGCCAGTGATAAGTTTGAACAACGCAAAAAAGAACTTATCGAGGGTGGTCAAGAAAAATATGGTGAAAGGAAGGAATTTTATGCCATGAAAAATGTCTTCTTTCTGAAAGATATTTCTCGTTGGAACTACATTATTAAAAATGCCAAGCAAAATGATATTTCTTTAAAAATTGATACTGCACTCAACACGATTGAGAAAGGCAATCCCTCTTTAAAGGGGGCATTGCCTGACAATTACTTTTCTCGTCTTGCCTTAGATAAAACAAAACTGGCCTCTCTTTTAGATACCATCAATGACATTGATACGCTCAAAGATAATGGGCAGGATATTATTGGGCGTGTCTATGAATATTTTTTAGGTAAATTTGCACTAAAAGAAAGCAGTGGCAAGGGCAAGGGCGAATTTTACACCCCCAAAACCATTGTAAACTTGATTGCTGAACTTATAGAACCCTACAAGGGTATTATTTATGACCCTTGTTGCGGAACGGGTGGAATGTTTGTGCAATCCATCAAGTTTATTGAAAACCATCAGGGCACAAAAAAAGAGGTTTCCATTTACGGGCAAGAGAATACGCCAACCACTTATAAATTGGCAAAAATGAACCTTGCTATTAGAGGAATTTCGTCAAACCTTGGTGAAAAACACGCAGATACATTTGCAAATGACCAACACAAAGATTTAAAAGCCGATTACATAATGGCCAATCCACCTTTTAACTTGAAAGATTGGCGAGGCGAAAACGAACTGTTGGACGACCCTCGCTGGATGGGTTATGAAGTGCCGCCCAAAAGTAATGCCAATTATGGCTGGATTCTTAATATGGTGTCCAAGCTTTCTGAAAATGGCGTTGCGGGTTTTATCCTTGCCAACGGTGCTTTATCGGGTGGCGGAGAAGAATACAAAATTCGTAAAAAGCTGATTGAAAACAATCTGGTTGAAGCCATTATCATTATCCCAAGAAATACCTTTTATACCACTGACATTAGCGTAACGCTGTGGGTTCTGAATAAAAATAAAAAACAAAGAACCGCTCATATAAACAGCATTGATAAAAACTACCGTAATCGTGAAAAAGAAATTTTGTTTATGGATTTAAGGCGTTGGGGCAGTGAATACGAAAAAAAGTATGTACAACTGACCGAGCAAGATATTACAAAAGTAGCGTTGAACTATCATAACTGGCAACAAACTGATTTTGAGTCTACTTACAAAGATATTCCTGAATTTTGCAAGTCAGCCAGTTTTGAAGAGATAGAGGCCAACCACTTTTCGCTTGTGCCAAGTAAATACATTGAGTTTGTAGATAAAGACAGCGGCATTGATTTTGATACCGAAATGAAGCGTATTCAAAAAGATTTCAAAACATTATTACAAGAGGAAAAGGACTCACAAGACCAATTGATTAACGCCTTTAAGGTATTGGGTTATGAGTTATAATAAAAACGAAATAATAATATATCAGGCTGACAATCTTACACGAGTAGAGGTAAAAGTTGTAAAGGAAACGGTTTGGCTAAACCGGCAACAAATTTCAATGTTGTTTGATAGAGATATTAAAACAATTGGCAAACACATTAACAATGTTTTTTCAGAAGGTGAACTTGATAAAGGTTCAACTATCGCAAATTTTGCGACAGTTCAAATTGAAGGAGGCAGAAATGTTGAAAGGCAGATTGAGTATTATAATCTTGATGTTATTATTTCAGTTGGTTATAGAGTAAAGTCTAAGCAAGGCACGCAATTTAGAATTTGGGCGAATAAAGTTTTAAAAGACTACTTGTTAAAAGGTTATGTCATAAACAATCGTATAAATCAAATTGAAGATAATGTACAAGCTTTAGCCGAAAAAGTAAATAGTATTGATTTACAAATAAACACAAGCCTGCCACCTAATAAAGGCATATTCTTCGATGGACAAATTTTTGATTCCTATGTATTTGTGGCAGAATTGATAAAAAAATCCCAACAATCAATTATCCTAATTGACAACTATATTGATGAAACCGTGCTTACTTTACTTGCAAAAAGAGGCAGAAATGTAGGGGCAACTATTTATACAAAAACAATTAGCAAGAATCTAAAATTAGATTTAGATAAACACAATCAACAATATCCTAAAATTAATATTAAAAAATTAGGACTTTCGCACGACCGATTTTTAATCATCGACAAAAAAGACTTGTATCACTTGGGCGCATCTCTTAAAGATTTGGGTAAAAAATGGTTTGCATTTTCGAAGATGAATAGCTTAACAAATGAACTTTTAAATAAGTTAAACCAAGGTGCAGATGAATAACTACAAACGATTGGGCGATTACATACAATTGGTGGATAAGCGGAATAAAGAGTTAGCGGTTA
>NZ_CDSC02000447.1 GCF_001298715.1 Bathymodiolus azoricus thioautotrophic gill symbiont | reverse complement strand
TAAAAAAGGTATTAAATAGGACAGTTTGTGATTAACAATGGAGGTTACAGGGTCAAATATGCTACTTTTCATATTGCCACCTAACGCTTGAATTCAGCCGACGCGTAAGCGGTCAGGTGGAATGATTTGTTATAATTTTCATTACTGTAATTTGTTAATGATTTCATAAATTTTTTCTTCTGCCTTGGTTATTACTCTAAATTCAACTCTTTGAGAGGCTTGTATATCTTCTTCTCCATTGTTTTTAATTAAATTAGAAAATGACATGCCATTAGCACGAAAAACATTTTCTAAAAATATTTTATTGTTTGCTGAATTTGTAATGTTATAACTATAAGCCAAAACAGACTTTGCTCTATTTTGAGATAAAGACATATTATTTATATATGATTGCTCTCTTGTTGTGTTATTCCATATTGATGATGTATGACCCTCAACCCTAATTTCTTTAATTTGTTTTTTATATTTATTGTTGGTTAAGATGTCCAAATATCTTGGGAAGAAATCATCTAACACAGCTATGAACAGTGCTTTGAGGTCGCTACTGTTGGTATCAAATAAAATCTCTGGAGATTTGAACCTAATTGTATTATCAGATAAAATTTCTGCATCCCACACTTTAAGGTCTTGTTTAAATTCTTCACTTAAATCTTTAAATAATTGTTGCTGAATATTTTGATAACTCTCTGCTATTTCTTTAATAGCCTTTTGTTCTTTTTGCACTTCGCTCATAAATAATACAGCGATAAATAAAAATACCATCATTAGACCAGCCATCATATCTGAGATACTTATCCATTCTCTATTAGCTTGCATGGTTTTCTTTTATTTGTAAAAATTGTTTATATTCTGGTTTTTCCTTAATATGCTCGTGCTGAAACTCTTCTGCATGGCACTTAATGCACAAAACTTTTAAATTCTCATGTTTATTGTTTGTTACATCTGAATTTATATGATGAGTATGTAAATATTTTTTATAATCATTCAAATCATAAAAACACTCTTGACATATCCATTTGTAATACTGCTTTCTCTCTTTTGAAATGCTTGACCAATTGTCGGCATAACTACTTGGAATGGTTGCCATATCTAATTCGTTGGTAATGTAAGGTTGAGTGTGCTGGATTGGTTTATCTAAATAAGATTTGACATTAAAACTTGCTACTGTTTGATGATCATATAATGAATTGTGTTGTGTCAAGCAATTATTCTTACAAATATTTAAATATTCATATCGTCCGCCTGAAGCGTGAATCATCCAAAATTGCCCATCATCTCTGGACGCTTTTTTATATCTATGGCCTTTATTAGCACCCCTCATTGTTGTTAAAGTTGTACATTCAAAAATATGAAATTTTGGCAAAAGCCATTCTGTTTTATAGTTTGAAATATCACAAATATGCACAATCGTTTTTCTAATTGAACCATCTTTTAAAACTGTAAATAACTCACCTTCTGGGCTAGTATAAACATCACTTAAATCAGTATCTAGACCCTCATTTTCAAACAGTGTTATTTCTGTTTTGGCAATAATATCAATTTTTACCTTATTAACTGCTCGCCAAAGTTCGCTAAAATCTGTAATTCTCATTAATTAATATTATTTATTTTCATTAGTTTAGAAACTTGCTCTAAAAAGCTTTCATAATCAATGGCAAATTGCGTGGTCAAAGAAGTAAGTGATTTATTTAATGTATCTAATGAAGCGGGTAATTGATTTTCAATCTCTTGAGTTAGTTTTGTCAATGCCTCCGATTGTCTTGTTAAAGATTTCTGTATTTCATCAGAAAAAGTTTTTAACTCTTTAGTAATACCTTTTGCCTCACCGCTAATTTCTGCAAAAGTTTTTAGATGATTTTCTAAATTTTGTATTTGATTTTGATTAGTGCTAATGACGATTTCTAATTTGTCACTAACACCTGCAATCTTGGCATAATTACCTGTCATTTCACTAATTATTTTTGCATTGTTTTCTGTGATTGAAACAGCATTTTTAATTTGTTCAAATAATTGAATTAAACTTTCTTTTATTTTTTCGTTAGCTTGTTGATTCTGCTCAACACTTTCTTTTAAAGAGTTATTTATTTCACTAGAAAACTCTCCCACTTTTGTAATAAGTGCATCGGTATTTTGATTTGTGGTGATGTTAATTTTATCTATGCTTTCTAACAATACTTGATTGTTTTTATTAACAAAATCTTGTAAACTTTTTAAATTAGTTTCAGCAAATTCTTTTACCAGTGCCGTTGTATTCTGATGGCTTTCATTTGTATTTTCCGCGGTGGTTTTTAACTGTTTTTCAAATTCTTGCACAGAATCTTTATAAGTATTTTGCCATTCAATCATTTTTAAGACAGCCTCATTTAACTGTTTAAAATTATCACCAAATTGCTCTGTAAGGTTAGTATTAAAATCTTGGATAACATCTTGTAATGCTTTAATAATTTCTTCAGTAGCACCTTTTGATAAAGTTTGAACTGCTTCTTTCAGGGAGTTGTCAATTTCAGATAACTTTTCTTTTAAAAATTCAAACAAGGCTTTTTGATTTATTTTTAACTCATCTTTAACACTTGATATATCGGAAGATAAAGATTTTATATTGGTATCAATTGAATCTAACTTTGTGTTGATAAGAGGCAATATTTCAGTATTCTTTTTAACATCATCTAAAGATGTTAATTTATCATCAATAGAACTCAACCTTTCCAATTG
This sequence comes from Bathymodiolus azoricus thioautotrophic gill symbiont, assembly GCF_001298715.1. Classification (GTDB taxonomy): domain Bacteria; phylum Pseudomonadota; class Gammaproteobacteria; order PS1; family Pseudothioglobaceae; genus Thiodubiliella. Next base: position 476 of record NZ_CDSC02000447.1, on the reverse strand, counting down.
TTTGCCAATATTATTTAAGGCTGTAATTTCATTTTCAGCACCACCCCCACTTTTATTTTTTTGAATAATAGAAAGTAATATTGCCAAACCCATGCCAACAATAGAAGTAACGAATGCAGTTTTTAATCCATCTAATAATTTTGGAACACTATCTGCAACACTATAACTATCAAAACCAAGTAAGCCAATAAAAATACCTATAAATGTTCCTAAAACACCAGTACTAACAAGGATAGATTTAAAATCTTGGTGATTATCGCTTTTATAACTTGAAAGGTCTTTCCAAAATAGCCAAAACATTAGTAAAAAAGTGATGGAAATTACAGCAATGTTTTCATTTTCAATGAACATATTTTATGGACCCTATAAACCAGATTGTGTAAACCTTCATATTTTATAATCCCTAAAAAGGAGAAAAAACATGAGCAATACAACATTAAGAAAAAACCAAAAGAACCAACTGAACAACACAGGTA
>NZ_CDSC02000229.1 GCF_001298715.1 Bathymodiolus azoricus thioautotrophic gill symbiont | reverse complement strand
GCTGGGAAAATAAGGTTTTTTTGGACTTTATGAAAAAATACAGGTAGTTTTGAAAATATTTTTAAAAAAATCTAAAAATTGAAATTAGGGTGGAGAATTATGAGTTATGCAAAAGTCTCAAAGTAATTAACATAGAGAATGATTTTCAATTCAAAACTTACAAGTTGGAATCAAAAAGTGATATGGCGCTATATAAAAAAATGTTAAGCCTGTTTTACATGGATGGGGGAAGAAATATACCAGAGTAACACTTAATCTTATGAGTCCTCAGGCTTATCATCAATCATGGAAAATGATATTAGACAAGAACTTTTTGATGGTGAATTTGAAAGAGAAATTCATGTTGTTACTTACGAAGGAAGAATAGAAGCTATATCTTATGCAAAAAGTCCAGACATCAAAGTGCCTGAAGTTAAGGCAATTGTGTCAAATCCTGAAGGGTTGGTAGCCAATCAAACCACAATCGTTAAAGGGGCAGGGTCAGCACTTTTAGACCATATACTTCAAAGGTATAAAGTGCTAGGCGTAGAGAAGGTTCAGCTTCTTGCTACAAATGATAAATATTATATTGATCGAGGTTGGAAAGCAGAATCTGAATCAAATGAATGTCCAACGATGTAAGGTCTTTGTGTTAATTTTGGATGATTAACAAAATTCAATTTTTAAAGACCTTTGCAGTGTGTAGTCTCACCTGTAGACAAATAGGAACAATCATCAAAAACCCACTTTTCACCCACTTGGCGATTTTTTAAACTTACTAGGACAAGGTTTAAAGAAATCACCCATTGGGCAAAAATTGGATTTTGCCAATCATCCCTATTTATGCAAAGGTCTTTTAATATGATTATTTAATA
>NZ_CDSC02000228.1 GCF_001298715.1 Bathymodiolus azoricus thioautotrophic gill symbiont | reverse complement strand
TTCGGTAATTGCTGAAGTCTTTTTTGAGTGCGTGACGAAAAACCATATCACTGGACACTTTAGGGTCGCGTTTTACAAAACCCTTCATTTGATATTCATTAATAAAACGACTATTTTCATTAACCATTACTTCGATTCTGTCAATTTTATAAGAGGTATTTGGCTCGTAAAGTACTTGAGTTGTGTCTTTTGCTAAGTCGTAACTCATAATAATCAGGTCTTGCTGTTTTCTTGCTTTTTCTAATAGGCTTTGTTCAAATTTTGGATCATCCCCTAACATTTCCTTGCTAACAAAAATGGCGTTCATACCTTTGTTTTGGTCAAATTCTTTTAGGATTTTTAATGATGTATCTTTCCACTCTTGCAAATTTTCTATATTATCTGCTCTGTCATTCAGTGAAGAATCAGACGGAGATTCTGATGGCGAGCTATTATTTAATGGATCTATAACATAAAGTTGCCCATCTCTGCCTAATAACATTTGTAAATCATCAATGCCTAAATTTGGATGTTGATCAAATTTCTGCAATAAATTTTGAATATCGCTTAGCGTTTTGTGTGTTACACGCTCCTCTGGAACAGATAGCCGCCCTGGTTTTACCATCATTGAGTTATGAATGCGTTCAACTAAAATACCATGGTGCTCTTGATTATCCTCACCAATCATGGAAATAACCTTCAAATATTTTGGCGTTTTAACGCCCAATTCTCTAAATTTGTTAATCCACTCAACTTCGTTTTTTAATCGTCCAACTGAATACGAATTCTCCAGGCCTTCATATAGTTGTAAAAACAACAAATCGGGGTGGTCTTTTAAAGTGTAAGCGGTTTTCATGGAACCATGTCCAATAGATTTACCTATATCTTTATGCGTCAACGAATCTGGCGTTGTTCCATCATCCAGTCCCAATTTTAGATGATCTAAAACATCAGCAATATTGGCAGAACTTTCTGTAGCCCAGATAGATTTTTTGTATTCATA
>NZ_CDSC02000383.1 GCF_001298715.1 Bathymodiolus azoricus thioautotrophic gill symbiont | reverse complement strand
GCCGAGATTAAATTGATCTTCCCATCGAAATTCAAACCTTGCTTTTGACAAAGCATTATCACGAATTTGTGCACCCGGATGACCTTTGGCAAGATCAGCAGCATGGGCAGCAATCTTATAAGCAATAATACCTTGCTTAACATCATCTTGATTCGGTAAGCCTAAATGCTCTTTTGGTGTTACATAACAAAGCATTGCGCAACCATACCAGCCAATTTGCGCCGCACCAATGGCTGAGGTAATATGGTCATAACCTGGTGCAATGTCAGTGGTGAGTGGACCTAGGGTATAAAACGGTGCTTCTCCACACTCGTCAAGTTGCTTTTCCATATTCTCTTTAATCATTTGCATTGGCACATGACCTGGACCTTCAATAAAAGTTTGCACATCGTGCTTCCAAGCGATTTTAGTCAACTCCCCTAAAGTTTCTAACTCACCAAATTGCGCCGCATCATTCGCATCGGCAATACACCCTGGACGCAGCCCATCACCAAGTGAGAAAGTAATGTCATAGGCTTTCATAATCTCGCAAATTTCTTCAAAATGGGTATAAATAAAACTCTCTTGATGGTGCGCTAAACACCACTTCGCCATAATCGAACCACCTCTAGAAACAATACCTGTTATTCTATTAATGGTCAAGGGTACATGCTTAAGGCGCACGCCCGCGTGAATGGTAAAGTAATCCACACCTTGTTCGGCTTGTTCAATCAAAGTATCACGAAACACTTCCCAAGTTAAATCCTCGGCAACACCATTGACTTTTTCCAAGGCTTGATAAATTGGCACAGTGCCAATCGGTACAGGCGAATTGCGAATAATCCATTCACGAGTTTCGTGAATATTTTTACCCGTGGATAAGTCCATAATCGTATCAGCACCCCAGCGGATACCCCACACCATTTTATTGACTTCCTCATCAATACTTGAACCCAGCGCCGAGTTGCCAATATTGCCATTAATCTTCACCATAAAATTACGCCCAATAATCATCGGCTCGCTTTCAGGGTGATTGACATTCACAGGGATCACCGCACGCCCACGCGCCACTTCATCACGCACAAATTCAGGTGTAATCACATCAGGGATACTGGCGCCAAATGACTCGCCTTTTTGCTGTCCAATTTTGTCTTTGTAATCCTGCCATTTGCAATTTTCACGAATGGCAATGTACTCCATTTCAGGGGTAATAATGCCTTGACGAGCATAATGCATTTGCGTGACATTCTTACCTTGTTTAGCGCATCTTGGTGCTTGTAAGTGTTCAAAACGAAGCTCTTCTAGCGCTTGATCGTCACGACGCTCATTAGAGAAATCTGAGCTTAGCCCCTTTAATAATTCTGTGTCATCGCGCTCTTCAATCCAGTTTGAACGCACATTACCCAAGCCCTGACGCAAGTCAATTTTTACGCTTGGATCAGTATAGGCACCCGAAGTATCGTATACATAGACAGGGTCATTTTTCTCGGCAAGTTCGCCAATGGTATCCGTGAGTGTAATTCGACGCATCGGCACTTGAATGTCCTTGCGTGAACCTTTAACATAGATCTTTTTCGAATTCGGTAGTGGCTTGATGAAAGACTCATCAACATTCGACATTTTCTTTAGAGTTTCGTTCATTGTTGTATAATTCGTTAAAATAAATAATAATAAATAAAGATGACAATTTTAACCCATAGACCTCGTCGTATGAGAAAACACGCACATATCCGTGAATTAATACGTGAAAATACTTTAACAACGGATGATTTGATTTTGCCGATTTTTATTGTAGAAGGTGAAAATCAACGCCAAAGTATTGATTCTATGCCTGATGTAGAACGCCTAAGCATTGATGAGTTGTTGATTGAAGCACAAGCATTAGTCGCATTAGGCATTCGTGCTGTGGCACTCTTTCCTGTTGTTCCAGAAAGCAAAAAATCGCTTCACGCTGAAGAAGCCTTTAATGCAGAAGGCTTAGCACAGCGCGCTGTGCGTGCATTAAAAGCAAAACACCCTGAGTTGGCAGTCATTACCGATGTTGCACTTGACCCGTTTACCACACACGCTCAAGACGGGTTAATTAACCATGAAGGTTATGTATTAAATGACGAAACCGTTACAGTTTTAGTCAAACAAGCTCTTTCTCATGCTCAAGCAGGCGCTGATATTGTTGCCCCGAGCGATATGATGGATGGTCGTATTAGCGCTATTCGTGAAGCTTTGGAAGGCAACGGGTTTATTCACACCAATATTCTTTCCTACTCTGCCAAATACGCATCCAGTTATTATGGACCATTCCGTGATGCAGTTGGTTCTGCAAAAAACCTAGGACAGTCTAGCAAAGAAACTTACCAAATGGACCCAGCTAATAGCGATGAAGCCATTCGAGAAGTTGGATTAGATATTGACGAAGGCGCTGATATGGTTATGGTCAAACCTGGCTTGCCTTATCTTGATATTGTTTACCGTATCAAACAAACTTTCGGACTACCAACTTTTGCCTACCATGTTAGTGGCGAGTATGCAATGCTTAAAGCAGCAACACAAAATGGTTGGCTTGATGAAAAGAAGGCTGTGTTAGAAACACTGATGAGTTTTAAGCGTTCGGGGGCAGATGCAGTGTTAACTTATTATGCCAAACAAGCGGCGATTTGGTTAAAAAATTCTTAATGTTTTTCGTATAGGGTAAAGGTATAACCAAAGTTTATCCAATTCTCTGGAAGTATTTCTCTCTATAATGGTGAATTTTATAAATTACACTAATTTTTCTAAAATAATTTCGGCT
>NZ_CDSC02000227.1 GCF_001298715.1 Bathymodiolus azoricus thioautotrophic gill symbiont | reverse complement strand
AGTAACCACATTAAATCAATAATACTTTAAACAATAAAGATTAATGTGTGTTGTCTTAAGTTGCTGGGGTTTTGTAATACAGAGATAAATAAATTTGTATAAAGCTTTGGCTGTTATAATGCTTTCCTACATCATTAAATACGCCAATTTTTCAAAGTGGAATTTAATCAGCAAGATAACAATCGAAATAGCATTGTTTCCATAGAAAATGATATGGTGACCTTGTCACATACAACGCTTAGTACGCCCTGCTTTATCTCACCTAAGTACCATACGCAAACTCCTGATTTAACATTAGAGCGGTTGGATAAAATAGCATTATTTCCACTCAGCTCAAAAGATGATATTGACATTTTGATTATCGGTACTGGTGAATATAGTCAATTTTTAAATCCACTACAGCAAGTCGCACTACAACAAATGAACATTGGCGTTGAAAGTATGAACAGTGAATCGGCTTGTCGATGTTTTAATTTGTTATTATCTGATGCAAGATTAGTCGGGCTGTTATTGTTATGACACGAATTGATAAGCTCCGCCATTATTGGCATTACTTTAAAATGGACACACCATTATTTTTAATACTAATGGGTACTAGTATGTTTGGCTTATTAATGCTTTATAGTGCATCTGAATCAATGGGGTTGATCTTCAAACAAATAGTGCACTTTGCACTTGCCGTTAGTGTAATGCTGGTTGTTGCACAAATACCACTTTATTTACTTAGGCATTACTCTCCTTATTTGATGTTGTTTGGTATTTTCTTACTGTTATTGGTGTTACTATTTGGCTCCAGTAGTGGCGGTGCTCAACGATGGCTAGATTTAGGCTTTATGCGTTTTCAGCCATCAGAGTTAATGAAAATTATTGTGCCAATTGCGATTGCTTCAATCCTTAGTGAAAAAACGCTACCACCACAACCTATGTCAGCACTCGGCTCAATTGCTGCAATTGCTGCTACGGTTCTGCTAATTGCCAAACAGCCTGATTTAGGCACATCGCTACTCATTGGTGCTAGCGGACTGTATGTGTTGTTTTTCTCAGGGTTTCGTATTCAAATTATTAAGCACAACAAATGGCTCAATCTTAGTGTGGTTTTTGGCGTGATCATTGGGAGTGGCTATGTTGCTTGGAATTACTTGTTAATAGCATATCAAAAGAAGCGCATTATGACAATGATTGACCCAAGTTTAGATCCGCTTGGCGCAGGTTATCATATCTTACAATCTAAAATTGCTATTGGCTCTGGTGGCCTATTAGGTAAAGGCATTGAGCAAGGTTCACAATCTCAACTGAACTTCTTGCCTGAACATACTACCGATTTTATTTTTGCAGTTATCGCAGAGGAGTTGGGATTTTTAGGTGTGTTACTGCTATTGTTTTTTTACGGTTTAATTATTTGGCGTTGCTTTGTCATTTCTTTCGAATCAGAAGATACATTTTCTAAATTGTTGGGTGCAAGCTTGACGCTTATTTTTTTTACTTATGTTTTTGTTAATATTGGCATGGTATCTGGCTTACTTCCTGTGGTGGGTGTACCGTTACCTCTGATTAGTTATGGCGGCTCATCACTGATTACTCTATTTGTGAGTTTTGGTATTATCATGTCAATTCGTAAACACAAAACACCGAATTATTTATCTAAATTCTAAGCAATGTTAAAATTACTTCTACTTTCTACTGTACTTGTATCATTTGCAGCATCGGCTAAGATGGTGCCAGCGACATCTTTTAAAATCACACAAAACTTCATTGAAAAAATGGTGGAAAAACATGATTTTGACAAAGATGAGCTAACAACCATCTTTCACAGTGTTAAATTTAGAATTACTAACAAATCTTCTAAAAAGAAGAGAAGGAGAAGCAAGCATGTCAAGAAACCACCCATGTCATGGGACAAATACAAAAGTTTATTTATCACAAAAAATCGCATTAAAAATGGCGTTAAATTTTGGCAAGACAACTTAGCAACATTGCAGCGTGCTGAAAGAATTTACCGTGTTCCTGTTGAAATTATTGTTGCAATCTTAGGTATAGAAACCCATTATGGCAATAACAAAGGAGCTCATTCGACACTAGAAACACTGGCAAAACGCTCATTTGGAAAATATCGTCGTCGTGCTTTCTATCAAAAAGAATTGGAGCAATTTTTACTCATGACTCGTGAAAACTCCATTGCACCTTTGTCTGTTAAAGGCTCATATGCAGGTGCAATGGGCTTCCCACAATTCATTGCCAGTTCGTATCGCCATTATGCGGTTGATTTCAACAAGGATGGAAAAATCGATTTGTTTTCAGACCCTATTGATGCTATTGGCTCAATTGCCAATTATTTTGACAAGCATCAATGGCATGATGACGGAGAGATTGCCCGCCCTATTTCACTGGATATTAAGCATCTAAAGCACGCCAAACGCGCCAATTTCAAACCACGGAGAAACGCCAAACACTGGCGTAACAAAGGTTTGAATATAGATGCAGACATTGACAATAAAACTAAATTGGCTTTTATTCGCTTACCGCAAAAAATAAATGTAGATACTTGGCTCACTTTTTGGAATTTTTATGTGATAACCCGTTATAATCACGACAATAGATACGCGATGGCGGTTTACCAATTATCAGAGAAATTAAAACAGGAATACGATTTAAGTAATAATTTATGAACAAGACACTTATTAAAAGACTATCTACAGTCACAATCATTGCATTAAGTGTATTATCACTCAATGCTCAAGCAACGATTTTCATTACACCTAAAGCACCGTTAATTAATGCTGCTGCTTATATTGTTATGGACCATCATTCGGGTGCAATTATTGCTTCAAGCAAAGCCGATGAAAAACGATCACCAGCAAGTTTAACCAAACTAATGACTGCTTATGTAGTTTTTCAATTAATTAAAGACCATAGAATCAGCTTAGAAGACGATGTTAAAATTAGCAAAAAAGCATGGAGAACTGGCGGTTCAAAGAGTTTTGTTGAAGTAGGTAAAAATATCAAACTTGAAACACTACTTAAAGGCATGATTATTCAATCTGGTAATGATTCAGCTGTCGCATTGGCAGAACATATTGCTGGTACTGAAGGTACTTTTGCCACTTATATGAATGAATACGCTAAAGAACTTGGCATGAATAACACCCGCTTTGAAAATGCCTCAGGTTTACCGCATAAAGACCAACACACTACCGCTAGAGATATGGTGACACTTGCCTCAGCAACCATTCGTGATTTTCCACAGTTCTACCTATGGTATTCACAAAAAGAATTTACTTACCACGGCATCAAACAGCATAATCGCAATAAATTACTATGGAGCGACCACACAGTAGATGGATTAAAAACAGGCTTTACCAAAAGAGCAGGTTACAACCTTGTTGCTAGTGCTAAACGCGTTGGCATGCGATTGATTTCTGTCGTACTTGGATCAACAGGGATACAAGCTAGAACTGCTCAAACACAAACTATTTTAGATTACGGTTTCCGCTTTTTTGAAACAACAGAAATCAACAAAATTAGTAAAAAAATACCTATTTCTGGCTCAACCAAAAAACAAATTAAAGTTGGCTTTAAAATTCCACAGGCAATCACCCTGCCGCGTGGAAAATACAAATTGTCTCAACAGGTAATTGAGTTAAACGCTGATTTTCAAGTGCCTATTAATAAAGGTGATAGCATCGGTCACTTAATCCTACAATTAGGAGGTGAAAACCTTGCAAAGCTACCTATTATCGCACTTGAGGATGCTGAATCTAGTTTTTTCTCACGACTATTAGAAAAAATCGGGCTTTAATGGTCTATTTAAACGGCAACTTTATTGCAAAAAATAAAGCCTCTATTTCAGTTATGGATAGAGGTTTTTTATTTGGTGATGGTGTGTACGAAGTCATCCCAGCCTATCAAGGCAAATTATTTCGCTTAGATGCGCATCTGCAACGCTTACAAAAAAGCCTAGAAGCAGTTCAGATATCTAACCCTTATACCAACGACAAATGGTTAGAGACTCTTAAACAACTCTTAAGTTATTCTCAATCAGACAACCAGTCACTCTACTTGCAAATCACCCGTGGTGCAGATACACAAAGAAAGCACAGTTTTGGAAGTCTAAGCCCTACTGTTTATATTGAATCAAACCCACTTATACCAAAAGATAAAATAACCTTAGAGCAAGGCTTTAGCGCTATCACAAGTTCTGATATTCGCTGGTCTAGATGTGACATCAAAGCCACTTCACTCTTAGCAAACACAATGTATGCTCAAAATGCCAAAAAAGCTCAAGTAGAAGAAGTTATCTTACATCGTGACAATATTGTTACTGAGGGTGCAACCTCAAATGTCTTTATGGTTAAAGGCAATACGCTACACACTCACCCTGCTAACACACACATTCTTTCAGGCATTACCCGTGATTTAGCCTTAGAAAGTGCTACAGCTTGCCATCTGAAAATTAAAGAATTAGGCTTCACAACAGATGAATTATTAGGTGCTGATGAAGTGTGGATTTCCAGTTCCACCCGTGAAATTATGCCGATTACCCAAATAGACAACCGCACCATTAACAATGGAAAAGTTGGTCACTATTGGGCGTGTGTCTATAACCATTATCAGCAATTAAAAAATGATTGATCAGCGACTTGACTTGTTAACCGATTGGCTGGTATATTTTTTTGACGATGAGGATTTTGTCATTACTAATGCTAGTGACGATGCCAGTTTCCGCCGTTATTTTAGAATTGAGCGAGACAACAATACCTTTATTGCCATGGATGCGCCACCAGAAAAAGAAGACAGCGCTACCTTTGTTAAAATTGCCACTTTATTAAACGCAAACAATCTTCATGCGCCCAAAATTATTGCCTCTGATTTAGCGCAAGGCTTTCTATTACTTGAAGATTTAGGTAGTACTACTTTTCTACAAGCGCTCAACAAAGACAACCGAATTAATTTGTATAAAAAAGCCATCGATAAAATGGTTGAAATTCAAAAAATTAACGACAAAAATAATGACTTGCCTTGCTATGATGATGCTGTATTAAAAAGTGAAATGCAACTATTAATTGACTGGTATTTACCTAAAGACACTAGCGATAATCATAAGCAACAACTCTTAAGCATATTTGACATTCTTAGCAATAATGCACTTAACAGTCCTCAAGTTTTTGTGCATCGTGATTACCACGCACGCAACCTTATGCTAATTAAAGGTGGGCTTGCTGTTATTGACTTTCAAGACGCTATTATTGGCTCGAATACTTATGATTTGTGTTCCTTATTAAAAGATGCCTATTTAGAATTATCAGCAAATGATATTCAAACCCTGCTCAACTATTATTACACACAAGCCGGTATTGACATTGAATTTTCACAGTTTGAAAAGCAATTTGAACTAATGGGTTTACAACGACATTTAAAAATCTTAGGTATTTTTAAACGCCTATCCATGCGTGATGACAAACATCAATACCTAAACGATATCCCCTTGGTTAAAAAATACGCTCTACAGATTGCTAATAAATACCCAGAATTCTCTACACTAAAGAAGATTTTATGAAGGCGATAGTTTTATCAGCAGGTAGAGGAGAACGCATGATGCCACTCACCAAAGACACGCCAAAGCCCTTAATCAAAGTCCACGATAAGACACTTATTGAACACAGTATTGACACACTAAAAAACGCTGGTATTACCGATGTTATTATTAACATCGCCTATTTAGGCGAGCAAATACAAGCATACTTAGGTAATGGTGCCAAATTTGGTATTAATATTAAATACAGCATTGAGCAAAATGCACTTGAGACTGCTGGTGGCATTATTCAAGCACTTCCACTGCTTGGGAATGCACCATTTATTGTCATTAACTCTGACATATTATGCGATTACGATTTGTCCACGCTCGCCCTACCCGATAATTCATTGGCGCATTTGTTATTAATTGACAACCCTGAGCACAATCTAAATGGCGATTTCTCTTTAACTGGTAATAAAATCACTTTGCCTAATACTCAGACTTACACCTTTTCAGGCGTTGGATTCTACCACCCAGATTTCTTCCAATCACATCTACACAACGATGGAAAATTACCGCTCTCAGCCCTGTTCAAAGAAGCAATTAACAATAGACAACTAACAGGCGAATACTACTTGGGCTACTGGCAGGACATCGGTACACCTGAACGCCTAGAATCAGTTAATAACAATCCTAAAATATCGTAATCTTTGTACAATACTATTGCCAAAAAAAAATAAAACACAAAAGTATCAAATCTTATGCATTTTAGCCTCTCTAAAATAAACAATTATCAGCACTTTTAGCGTCTTTATTTTTTAAAAATGGTATAAAATAAATCTTGGTAGTGTCAGGGTGCACTGACAATAAATAATTATGAACCCCGCCAGGTCCGGAAGGAAGCAACGGTAATAATTTTTTTATGTGTTGGATGTTATTCTGGCACTACCATTTTTAATTTGGAACCTAACATGAGCGAACCTTATCAAGTTTTAGCGCGTAAATATCGACCTCACACCTTTAGTGAAATGGTTGGACAAACGCACACTGTTAAAACCTTAATCAACGCACTTGATAGTAATAATCTACATCACGGCTTTTTATTTACTGGCACACGCGGTGTTGGTAAAACCACGATTGCACGAATTTTTGCTAAATCTATCAACTGTGAAAGCGGTGTTAGTTCCAAGCCTTGTGGCAAATGCGCCACTTGCATTGAAATTGACAAGGGTCAATCAATTGATTTAATAGAACTTGATGCAGCGTCGCACACTGGCGTTGATAATATGCGTGATATTTTAGAAAATGCGCAATATATGCCGACTAAGAATCGTTATAAGGTTTATCTGATTGACGAGGTGCATATGCTCTCAAAAAGTAGCTTTAACGCGCTACTTAAAACCCTTGAAGAGCCGCCTGAGCATATTAAGTTTCTATTGGCAACAACTGACCCACAAAAAGTACCTATGACTGTGCTCTCTCGTTGCTTGCAGTTCACCTTGCAAAAACTTACACATGAAGAAATCTTAGGTCAATTGAAGTTCATTATGAACTCTGAGCGTTTAAAGTATGAAGAATCAGCACTTGGTCAAATCGCTGATTTTGGTAATGGCTCTATGCGTGATGCACTTAGCCTACTTGACCAGTCTATCTCTTATGGCAATGGCTCAGTAATGGAGAAAGATATTAAAGCCATGCTTGGTTTAGTGCATCATGATGATATTCTAACTTTGGCAAAACACTTATTTAATCAAGATGGTGGAGCCTGTATTAACTTTGTTAGAGAATTATCACACAAAGGTGAAAACCTAACGCACGCACTGAAAGATTTAAGCGCTTTGTTTCATCAAGTATCAATTGCACAAATCCTTAACACTACAGAAGTTTCTGATGATATTAAGGCATTATCTACTCAAATTTCAAATCAAGATTTACAACTGTTTTATCATGTAGCAATTAATGGTAACAAAGAATTGCCACTCGCACCGAGCGAAGAAATTGGGTTTGAGATGACACTACTGCGTATGCTTTCATTTCATTCAAGTTCATCTAAAGCAGAAGCACCATCGAAAAAAAAAACGCCTAACATAAGCCAAACGGCTAAAACCAAACTTAAAGCCAAGCAAAAACCCACAGAAAATATTGCCAAAGCGTCTCAACCAACACTAAATATCAACTCTCAGCAAGAGTGGGAAAAGATGACCAAAACACTTGAATTTAATACACCAGCACGACTACTACTCAAAAACACCTTGTTTGAAAGTGCTGATAATCAAACCCTAACACTGAGTTTAGATGAGCAATTTTCTACTCTGCTAACAAACAGTATTCAAGTTACTATTCAAGCCACACTACAAGCAAACTTTGGTGATATTACTTTAAAGATCAATGCCAATAAACTCAAAACTCAAACCTTAGCACAAAAAGAAACACAAGCTGGGGATGAAAAAATGGCTGTACTACAGAAGGCTTTTTTAGCCGATAAAGGTGTACAAAAATTACAACAAGTTTTTAACACAGTTATTAACACCAACAGCATTAAAGAAATAGCTAAAGTATTATAATTTTTCTAAGTCAAAAAGGAGATAAAGAATGTTTAAAGGTGGAATGGCAGGCATGATGAAAAAAGCCCAACAAATGCAAGACAACATACAGCAAGCACAAGAAGAAATCAAACAACTCGCAGCCACAGGTAATGCTGGTGGCGGTTCAGTAAAAATTAGTATCAATGGTGAACATCAGGCAACAGATATTCAGATTGACACAAGCGTGATGAACGATAAAGAACTATTAGAAGATTTAATCTTAAGCGCTATCAACGATGCCAATGGGCAAATCGCTGATGCCTCTGCCACCAAAATGAAAGCTGCCACAGGTGGCATGAATTTACCCTTTTAATTAATTATGATTGAGACGCTTAATAAAGCATTTTGCGCCCTACCCGGTGTTGGTAAAAAAACCGCACAACGCTTTGTTTATCATTTGTTAGAGCGTAATCGTGATGGTGGCATGGAGCTTGCTAAAGCTTTGATAGATGCAATGGAACAGGTTGGGCACTGTTCATCGTGTCGCACTTTAAGTGAAAAAGACATTTGTAATATCTGCATTAATAACCATCGAACAAATACACAACTTTGCATTGTTGAAACACCGAGTGATATTCACGCCATCGAACAAAGTAGTGCTTATAAAGGTAAGTATTTTGTGCTCAGTGGTTACCTATCACCGATTGATGGTATTGGTGCTTCTGAGCTGGGTTTAGATGCATTAGAACAAAAATTACACAAGCAAGGTATTGAAGAAATCATTCTTGCCACCAACGCCACTATTGAAGGTGAGGTAACCGCGCACTATATCAGTAACATGGCAAAACAATTTGATATTCGTATTACTCGAATTGCACACGGGCTTCCCATTGGTGGCGAACTTGAATATGCTGATATTAACACCATTGCGCACGCTCTATCAGGGCGCAAAGATTACAATTATTAACAGGCTGATTATCTTAAGTG
>NZ_CDSC02000189.1 GCF_001298715.1 Bathymodiolus azoricus thioautotrophic gill symbiont | reverse complement strand
TTATATTTTTCATGTATTTTCCTTTTTTAGTGCATAACGCCTCACATCACTGGAAAAATAAAGGCGCAGAGCGAAGTGGCGTAGCTTTGTTTTGTCCGAGTGTATGCGTTTGTTAGGCCAATACATCATCAATTTTTCTCAAAAAATCGTATTCAAATTCCTTGATATGATTTGTTGTTTTATCCATTTTAGCAACGATCATTTCTACCAGCTCATTCTTGGTATAACTCATCCCATTTAATTCTACTTTATCGCCTTCAATCAAAGGCTCACCAGTTGAATGGAATATTAATTTCAAGATTTCAGGAGGATAAAAATACTCAATACCATTTTTACTCCAAATGATAATATTTTTTTTTGGCAACCCCATACCTTTTAGATCATTCACAAGACTACTACCATGAACTTTATCCAGAACTACAAATATTCGATCTCTGTACGGAGATTTTTGAATATCACCAAGCAGATTCTTAGTTAAGTTAAATATCTCCTTTATTCTTGAGTCGCCATTCGCTTGAATAAGACTAATATTTGCATTTTCGTAACGGAGACTAAAAGCTCGCTTTATGTATTTGTAGTCACATTTTCCTTCTACAATTACGATTGCCGAAGGCATATATAGTGTTTCTAAGCGATTTCCAAGCAAGAAAAAATGAATGTTATTAATTTCATTTATATTTTCTACCTGCTTTATATTAATAATATCACCATTCTTTTCAACAAAATAATTGTTAGAAATTGATCGCCTATCAATAAATATAGTTGAATGTGTAGCTAGTATGATTGTTTTAATGTGACCGAAATACTTTTGCCTTATCTTTTGGTTAAATATAAAATCTGAAAATTGACCTTGAGCCTCAGGACTAATTCCCAATTCTGGTTCATCAATTAGAAACGTATCATAATTATCATCGAGTAATGAGGTAATCAATGTCGCAATTAGGCGATACCCTGAACTTGTATAAGAAATATTGTGACCATCCACAGAAATATATCTCTGAGACATTGAGTTACCTGCAACCGTGAACTTAAGCTCCATTTTTGAGCAAAGAAGCTTCTCCATTATTTCAATTAATTGTGCTCGTTTATCGTCGGTTAGCTCTGCAATAGCCTGCTGTAAGTTTAAGGGCGAATTATCAATATTTTGTTGTTCATTACTCCACTGTTCCAGAAATATCTTACGTCGCTCTGTTATTTTATGCTCCCCTCTATTAGGAGTAAAAAAACCAAGCAAGTTAAAGTTTTGATAACGAGCCGGTCCAAGATATGATGCTTTTTCACCAAGTGATTTTGTGAGGGTTTTTAAGAGAAAGGATTTACCACAGTTATTTTTACCACAGAGCACAATGTACTCCTTGTTACCAGCCTCCTGGAGGAATTTCTTCGCTTCTTTCGTAAAGGATGTATATGGCTTTTGATCGTACTGGTACATTTATTTTCCTTAAATAGAAATCAAAAAAACACACAAACCCCAACTGGTATAATGATTTCAACCAAAAAACAGTTTCACTCATTGAGTGAAAACCAAAGGCAACCAAGCCCCTCATTAACCAACCAAACCTTACTGCGTTTATGAATATTTTAAACTACAAACCGTCCTCTACTAACGAACTTTTAACCGCTCGCATTGGGCTACTTGCTACTGCACATACCATTAACACATTGAGTTTGTCTAATACTATTGATCAACACTTCCCAGACCTTGGTAGCAATTGTGCACTCAAAGCCTCCACTTTTATCAATACCTTGATATTAAGCCAACATGAAGGTGCTCAGTGCTTAGATGATACTA
>NZ_CDSC02000239.1 GCF_001298715.1 Bathymodiolus azoricus thioautotrophic gill symbiont | reverse complement strand
TACAAAGTTGGTGAATATCCACAATTTTGTACTGGTTATTATGAAACAGATGTCATGCCATGATTGAGTAAGAAAGAAAGATTTACAGTCTTAAGGTATAAGGCATTCAATGAAAAATTTAAAACTGCTTTTTTGAAAAATATTTCCAAGACAAAAGATAAGCAATACAAGATAGTTAAAAAAACCGACAATAGCGCATTTTATTGCTCTCAATATGTTTGGTATTTGTATTGGAAAACCGCCAAAGATTTGGGTTATGATTTAGATGTTGATGAGGGTGGTGGTTATTTTGTGACGCCGTATGACTTATTAAATTCTAAATATTTTGATAAGGTATCATTCACACTATGAAAATTAAGGTTTTAATTACTGGCGGTACGATTGATAAAGCCTACAACACTTCAACAGGTAAATTGGCTTTTGTAGAAACACATATTATTGATATGCTCAACCGTTCGCGCTCAATGGCAGAGACTTTGTCCGAAGTGTTATTTTTGAAAGATTCATTAGAGATAACGCATGACAACAGAGCTTTGATTTTATCTAAATGTCTTGAATCTGGAGAAGATGCTATCTTAATCACGCATGGTACGGACACCATGGTAGAAACCGCTCAATTATTAGGTGAGAATATTCAAGATAAAACCATTGTTTTGTTTGGCGCGATGATACCTTATTCAGTGAATCAATCGGACGGTTTGTTTAACCTAGGTTTTGCACTTAGTAGCGTGCAAAATCAGCCATCTGGTGTGTATATTGCTATGAATGGTAAAGTGTTTGATTTTGATAAGGTGCAAAAAAACACCTCGCTAGGTATTTTCGAAAACATCTAGGCGTTATAATACCAGTCTAATGAGTAAAAAATTACTATCGCACAGCGTTAAAATACTTAAGCTAAGTACTTGGATTGGCGGTATTTTAGCAACACTTATTGTTTTGATTGTCACAGTTGTTATAACCTTTCCTGTATTGATTAAAGAGCCCTTTGAAGCGCAATTATCCGAACTTAGTGATTTAGATGTTAAAATTTCTAAACCCTATTTTGATTTTAAGAATGGCAATATATCTTTGAAAATAGATAAATTGGAAGCATTCGCTATTGAGCCAGCACCAAACAGTAGCCCTCTGAGAGGGCAGAAAAATCTGGTTGTGGTGGCTGATAATTTAAAATGGGAGTTATATTTATACTCATTATTCAATGATATTTACAATCCAGATAAGATTTCTATTGGTGTTCTGACACTTGATTTAAATGCCGTTCAAAGCAATATTGAATTTGATGTTGAGCAAGTTCAGTATTTGGCAGCCCTACCGAACTCAGAGATATTTGATTTTTTAAAGGCGTTAGATATTAATAAAATGCTCATCAAAGAAGGTGATCAAAAATATGAAATTGCACCCCTATCAATCACTTCTAACAACAAGCAACTTACACTTAAGATTACTGGACAGAGCTTAAGCCTTAAAGCATCAGAGCCAAATACGAGCAAGGTAGATATTATTGCTACCATTCTTGGTACTCAATCTGAAAATGCGCTGTTAAATTTACCAATCACAATTAGTAATGAAGATTTATTGATAACAACGAATGTTAAATTTACCAATCAGGCGGGAGATAATGTTGTTGAGTTTGAGAGTTTTCTAGAGCAAATGCCAGCCAACAAACTTGTCAATTATTTACCATCACAATTAGTGGGCGATGATACTTATACTTGGATAAAACAGGGGTTTCTTGCTGGCACATTGCAAGATTCAAAACTTAAAATTAAGAAAAATCTATCAAAATTAAGCGATGCACAGGTGCAATTCAGTAGTCAATTAAAAGAGGTGGAGCTTGAGTTTAGTGGGGATTGGGAGCCACTTAAAAAACTTAATGCCAGTTTTGAGACGGACGGCAAAAGAATGACAGTGATGGTGCGTGATGCCGAACTTAATAATATGACACTCAATACGCTTAAGGTTCAAATTGACGATATAAGCCAACAGGATTTAGATGTCAAAGTCACGGGCAAAATTAATACTCAGAGCGAGCGTTTGGTTGATTTTTTAAAGCGCTCGCCACTTGATAAATCGGTGTATGAGACGCTAAGTAGTATTAATTTATCTGGCAAGGTAACTGATGGCAATATGCGCTTGGTGATTCCACTAGATGAAAGAGAGCCAATATTAGATATTGATTTGAGCCTGAAAAACAATCTTTTGTCCGTTCTAGATGGCGGTGTTGTGGTTAATAATTACGATTCAAAGCTGGCATTTTATAGCAATGAAATTACCGCTATTGGTGTAGGCAATATTCGCGGTATGCCGTTTGACATTCGTATCAACCCTAAGAAAACAGACAACAGCGACACTACTTTTAGTGTGGTGTTGACCAATCAGAATAACGGGCTTAAGGCTTATATTGATAAGCAACTTGATCAATCTTGGCGTGGAAGGATTGAATCCAAATCGGTTAAGGGCAAGGTGGCAGTTTTCCCAAATGAAGCGGGTATTCCAAATGTTAGATTATTAGAGCTGCAAGTTACAAGTTTAGATGTGATTAAAGGTGAATGGAAGATCACGCCAAAAGATTTTCCTAGTATGCATTTAAACGCTACAAACATTCGCATTAACGAAAATATTTTCCCAGATTTTGGTGCTGAATTGGTGTCTAAGGATGGCGTGCTTTCCATTAATAATTTACAGTTTAAAGGGATTGGCGTTAGCAAAAAAGTGCTTAATTTTCAAGGCTCTTGGGATGGTAAAAACACACAACTTAGCGCTAAGGCAAAAGGCAAGAGTTTGTCTGAATTTTTGCAGCGGCTGAAAGTTAAAGAAAAAGCCACGGGTGGAGAATTTGATTTTGATGTGAGTCTTGCTTGCGAATGTGCTCCATGGAATATGAGCTATCAAAATATCACTGGTTATCTCGATATGAATGTTAAAAAAGGCGTATTTACCGACCAAGACCCTCATATTGGACGAATTTTGTCACTGCTCAATATCAAATCAATTGCTAAACGCCTAAGCTTAAATTTTTCTGATGTTACCAACAAAGGCTTTACTTATGAACATATAAAAACGCAGGTGCGTCTAAAAAATGCAGTTGCTAAGATTGAGGATTTTAACTTAAAAGCTTTATCGGGCAATATTGTTCTGACAGGGCAAAGTCATATTACGGATAAGCAATATGACTTGATAGCAAAAGTAACACCTGCCATCAGCAACGCTGTACCTATTGCCACCTATCTTGCAGGAGGTGGGTTGATTGGCTTAGGTGTGTGGGCAATAGACAAAACATTGTTTGGCGGTGATTTAATTAATAAAGTCGCAGTGTTTAAATATAAAATTACGGGAGCGTGGGATAAACCTATTATTAAAGAACAATGATTGAACAACTACTGAATGAAAATTATCTAAACCAAGACAAAATTGAGGGGCTACTTTCCGATTTATTTGTCAAAGGCATCGACTATGCAGATTTGTATTTCCAGCATTCAATTGCTGAATCTTGGTTTTTAGAAGAAGGCATTGTTAAATCTGGCACTTATAATATTAGTCACGGTGTGGGTGCGCGTGCAGTGAAGGCAGAGCAAACAGGGTTTGCTTATTCGGATGATTTAAACATTGATGCCATTCAAAAAGCCGTTGATTTCGCCAAAGGTATCTCTAAAAACCAAGCAGCACAAAAAATTCAGACTTTGCAGTCAATCCCTTATGTGGCTAAGTACAACGGCTTGAGTCCATTAGACAGTCTGAACTCAGCAGAGAAGGTTGATTTGCTAAAACGCATTGATAACATTGCCAGAAAAGAGCCAAAAGTTAAACAAGTCAGTGCCTCACTATCAGGGGCTTATACCGAGGTGTTGATTGTTTCAACCGATGGCGTTTATCAAAAAGATTATCGCCCTATGGTGCGTATCAGTGTTAGCGTGATTGTTGAGCATGAGGGTAGAATTGAGTCAGCTTCAAGTGGCGGCGGCGGTCGTTATGATTATCGGTATTTTATCGATCATAATTTTGCTGAAGTCTATGCCCAAGAAGCCATTCGTCAAGCGTTAGTCGCACTTGAGGCGCAAGACGCTCCTGCTGGCAAACTACCCGTAATCTTAGGGCCAGGTTGGCCAGGGGTGTTGTTGCACGAGGCTATTGGACACGGCTTAGAGGGGGATTTTAATCGCAAAGGCACCTCTGTTTTTACGGGGAAAATTGGCGAACAAGTTGCCAGTGAAAAATGTACCATTGTTGATAACGGCACTTTGGCCAATCGTCGTGGTTCTTTAACCGTTGATGATGAAGGCACACAGACGCAAAATACCACTTTGATTGAAAATGGCATTTTGAAAGGTTATATGTTTGATAAGATGAATGCAAAATTGATGGGCGTTGAGCCAACGGGTAATGGGCGACGCGAATCTTATGCGCATATCCCGATGCCAAGAATGACCAATACCTATATGCTCAATGGTGAAGACACATTAGAGGAGATGATTGCCTCCGTTGATGATGGACTCTACGCTGTGAATTTTGATGGCGGTCAAGTCGATATCACCTCAGGTAAGTTTGTTTTCTCAGCAAATGAAGCTTATCTTATTAAGAATGGCAAAATCACCACACCCGTCAAAGGCGCAACCCTCATCGGCTCTGGCGATGAAGCACTGAAAAAAATCTCCATGGTCGCCAACGATTTAAAACTCGATAGCGGTGTTGGCGTTTGTGGCAAAGACGGACAAAGCGTGCCAGTAGGCGTTGGGCAGCCCAGTCTTAAAATTGACGAGCTTACTGTTGGTGGCACACAGGTATGATTAAATTATCGAAAATATGGGAATTTTATAAGCCAACCTATTAGAGTAATCTGGTTTTTCGTTGGAAATTTTTGAATTATTTGATAGAAAATAGCTATAGAGTTAAAATAAAAAACTTATAGGATGGCGTGATGACTTTCGAAATA
>NZ_CDSC02000098.1 GCF_001298715.1 Bathymodiolus azoricus thioautotrophic gill symbiont | reverse complement strand
TCTTTCCTTTTTTATTTAGAGTGTCTTGTTTTTGCAATAAATAATCATCATAACCACCTGCATATTGTTCAATAATACCATCACCATCCATGACAACCGTAGAGCCAACGACATTGTTAAGAAAAGTTCTGTCATGTGAGATTAAAATCAGTGTACCTGTGTAGTCTACTAACATCTCTTCTAAGAGTTCTAAAGTTTCTACATCAAGGTCATTGGTGGGTTCGTCAAGCACTAATAAGTTAGCAGGTTGCGAGAGAATTTTAGCGAGCATTAGGCGATTTTTTTCACCACCAGAAAACATTCTAATGGGTGCCATCGCTTGCTTACCAGTGAATAAGAATTGGCGCAGATAACCAATAATATGCTTGCTTTTGCCGCCAATATTAATCCGTTCTCGACCACCTGAGACAAAATCCATGGCTTTCATATTTGGCTCAAGATTTTCACGCATTTGGTCAAAGTAGGCTAACTTAATGGTTTTAGAGCGACGAATCATGCCACTGTCAGGTTGTAATTCGTCAAGTAGCAACTTAATAAAAGTAGATTTACCTGTGCCGTTACCACCAATAATACCGATTTTCTCACCTTTTAAAATCAGCATAGAAAATTCTTTGATCAGATCTAAATCATTGATTTTATAAGATATTTTTTTGACTTCAAACACCAGTTTTGAGGCGCGTTTTTCGTCTTCTGCTACTGAGTGTATTTTGACTTTTCCTTGCTTTTGACGACGATTAACAAAGGAGGCTCGCATCTCTTGTAAGGAGCGTACTCTGCCTTCATTACGCGTTCTTCTTGCCTTAATACCTTGACGAATCCAGACTTCTTCTTGTGCGAGTTTTTTGTCAAATCTTTGGTTGGCTAATTCCTCTGAGTTGAGTAGATTGTCTTTGCGTTTGACATAATCCTGATAGCCACATTCAAATATATTTAAATTGCCACGGTCAAGGTCAAATACTTTATTGACAATACCAGCGACAAAAGATCGGTCGTGACTAATGAGCACTAAAGTGCCATGAAAATCTCTGAGCATTTTCTCCAAATCAAGAATAGCGGTGATATCCATATGGTTGGTTGGCTCATCTAGTAGTAAGATATTGGGCTCTTGTATTAAGGCCTTTGCCAACATTACGCGCCTGCGCCAACCGCCTGATAAAGTAGATAAAATTGCCTCTGGACTTAAGGTGAAGCGTTGCAAAATGGTTTCTATTTTGTGTAGGTACTGCCAAGCATCCAATTGGTCAATTTTTTCTTGTAATTTAGTAGCTTGGTCTAATTCCCCATCTGCCATTAAGTGTTGATATTGTATGAGTGTCATCCCAATATCACCCAAACCCTCAGCAACAATATCAAATAAATTCTTGTCATTGTTCTCGGGCGGTGTTTGCTCTAGATAGCTGATTTTAATGCCGTTTTTAACTTTTAGTTTTCCATTATCTGGCTCAATCTCACCTGCTAAAACACGCATAAAGGTTGATTTCCCCTCACCATTGCGACCAATTAGTGCAATTTTGTCACCTTTTAAAATAGTCGCGCTAACCTCATTTAAGATAGGTTTTTCAGAAAAACTAAGAGAAAGATTGTCAAGTGTAATCAGTGGCATAGGTTAAAATTATTCAATTTATTGTGTGTTATTTTATTGTGTGTTATTTTATTCAATTTTTACTACTGTTAACACTTATTAATCCTATTTATGCTGATGAGAGTATTGATGTCACCAGTTTTACCACGCCAAAACAAGAACGGCGCTACCACAATTTAATTAATGAGATTCGTTGCCCTGTATGTCAAGGGCAAAGTATCGGTGGTTCAAATGCAGGATTAGCCAAAGATTTAAGAGAAAAGGTTAGAGGGTTAATTTTAAAGCAAAAAACCGATGATGATATTCGTAGATTTATGACCGATAGATACGGCGATTTTGTCGTGTTTAAACCACCTATGAATAAGGGCACTTATTTGTTATGGTTTGCGCCGTTTATCTTTTTACTGTTTGCTGTATTCTTTCTTGCTCGCACTTTTAACACTAAAAAAGAACCTGTTAAAATGGATACGACTAAGGCTAAGAATTTACTTAAATGAAAGAGCTAATCGTTAGAACTAACGGTCGTGGTGCGATTGAAATCACTCAGCAAGTCAATGAAATAGTTGCTGAGCAAAGTGACGCACAGTTGTGTCATATATTTGTCACACATACCTCGGCATCACTCATAATTACTGGCAATGAAGATGCGAACTTGCTCTTAGATGTTGAAGGTTATTTTCAAGACACTATCGCAGATGCTAACCCAAACTATCGTCATAACAATGAAGGCGATTTTGATATGTCAGGGCATATTCGCAGCATTCTCACAGGCGAGTCAAAAACCATCCCTGTGGTTGATAACAAATTAGCACTGGGTAAATATCAAGGCTTGTTTTTGTATGAGCATCGTGGTGATGAAAATAACAGAAAACTACTCATAACACTCTTATGAGTAGTGAAACTGAGCTCAGTGATTTAATGGTAGCAGCCTATACACACCAAAAAAATGACGAGATATCTTTGGCAATTCAAGCATGGAATGCATTGATTAACCACCCGTCCACGGATAAACATTTGAGAGCCAATGCACATCTAAGTTTGGGGCGTTTACACCAATTACAAGGTAATGATGATTTGGCGATTGAGAGTATTTCAAATGCCATCAAGGCTAATCCGAATAGTAGCGAGGCGCATTTTTGTTTGGCGCATATGGCACAAAAGGAAGAAGACTTTGAGGTAGCAATTACACACTTTGAAAGTGTCTTAGCGCTAAACAGCAAAGATTGTGGTGCATTTAATAATTTGGGTAATTGTTACGATAGATTGGAAAAAACCACTGAAGCGATTGAGGCATATTCTAAAGCCATTGAGCTAGATAAAGGTTATATCGCTGCTGTTTACAATCGTGGTAATGCGTTTTTGAAGTTAGGAAAAGAGGATTTAGCATATAAAGATTTGTCAAAAGCCATTGAATTAGACACAAATTTTTATCAAGCCTATTATAATCGTGGCACTTTGCTTAAGCGACTGGGAAAATCAGACCAAGCACAGCAAGATTTAGATAGGGCAAAAATATTAGCACAGCAAGATTTAGAAAGCCAAGAGGCGCTATGCAAAACACATTAAGAAAGTATGAATATTCAAGAAAATAACACATTAATTACCTATTTGTCCTCATTCAACGACATTATTTATACGCCTGAAAAATGCCAAAAACTCTTAGATAACAATACATTAGACATTGCATTGGTCACAGTTAACAATGATATTGTT
>NZ_CDSC02000226.1 GCF_001298715.1 Bathymodiolus azoricus thioautotrophic gill symbiont | reverse complement strand
GTGAAAATAATTTTTAGAAACAGTTCTGGTATTGTAATTTTATTTTGTTTACTATAACATCTTACTTCTTTACTTAAAATGAAATGTCTTTATGCATTTGTTAGCCAATATATCTACTCAAAAATTCAAGATTGTGGTTTTGACTTTGGTGTTTTTATTTCCCATATTGATGGCAATTGTGGGCAGTGCGGTATCAACCATATATTTATTGTTGTTTATATTGGGTGTTATCTATATCCAAAGACTTGCGCCAATATTATCTGCACAAGAGAAAACGGTTTTAATTGGTTTTACTGCGGTGTTTTTTATTTATTTACTGGGTATGGTAAATTCTGATGATATTTATAATGGCTTTAAAAAATTGGGAAAATTCAGTTATTTTTTATTCTCGGCACCTGTTTTTATTCTTTTTAAGTATTATCAGCAGTCAATGTTGAGAGCGTTCTACATTGGAACGACGCTATCAGGCTTTATTTTACTCATTTACTTGTTACTCAACAGTGGTTCAACAGGTGCTTATCATTCAATCATGTATGGTGATTTTTCCATGCTTATTGTTGGGGTTAATATATTGTTATCATTGCTAACAAATTTCAATAAAACGGACAAAGTATTGCTGATACTATCTGCACTATCTGCACTCAGTGCAAGTTTGATTGTTGGGGCAAAAGGCGCCTGGGTGGCGCTTCCCTTGTTGTTCTTAATTTTTCTGTATTTATTGATTACGAAAAAAGAATTACGATTGACAATAATGGCAATTTGTATCGGTATTGTTTTGACAATTGGCATTACCATTAACGCCTTTCCTGGTCAAACAATTGATAGGTTTAATATCGCAATTACCAACACCACGCAATTTGCTGACAATGAACATGACAACAAAAAACAACCAGCTGGTACTGCTAGTGAACGATTTATTTTTTGGAAAGCTGCTATTAATACGGCTAGAAAACATCCATTTTTTGGTTCTGGTAGTGGTGATTTTGGACTGGAACTTAAGCGTTTCATCACAGCATATCCGCGATACAATGTGATTGGCGATGGTTATAAAAGTGCACATAATATTTTTTTTGAATGGTTGGCGTTATTTGGCATTATTGGATTCTTGGTTTTGATGGTGAGTGTATTTTTATTGCCCCTCAAATTCTTCTTCCAAACGATAAAAAATAACCCGGAAAAATCATGGGCAGGTTTAGTCGGCATTTGGATTATTTTGTCAAGTATGGTATTTGGGCTAACTGAAACTTGGATTGTGCGCTCAGCACCCAATGGTGTTTATATGTTTTTTGTATTATCATTGATGGCATTTAGTGTAAGTAATACTCGGTCCACTAACTAAATTTCTACCTCTCCCATTAGGGAATTAGCGCAGGCATCTGTAATTTTTACATTAACAATCTGACCAATTAAAGACTCGTCACCTTTAAAATGTGTGTTACGCATATTTTCGGTGCGTCCGAATAAATTATCGCCTTTTTTGGCTTTGTTTTCTACCAAAACTTTTTGTACGCTACCAATCATCGCCTTAGAGATTTGTTCGGTTGATTTATCGATGGTTTTTTGTACAAGTGCGAGGCGTTCTTTTTTGATTTTTAATGTCACATCATCAGTATAAGTAGATGCAGGCGTTCCAGGGCGGGCAGAGTAAATAAAACTAAAAGATTTATCGAAACTAATGTCGTTAATAAGTGCCATTGTGTCTGCAAAATCTTGCTCATTCTCACCTGGGAAACCAATAATAAAATCTGAAGAAATAGAAATATCAGGGCGCACTTCACGCAAACGCCTAATTTTGGATTTGTATTCAAGTGTGGTGTGTCCGCGTTTCATCAGTGTTAGAATCCTATCAGAGCCACTTTGAATAGGTAGATGTAAGTGCGATACTAATTCAGGTACTTCAGCGTAGGCTTGAATGAGACGCTCACTAAATTCAACAGGGTGTGAAGTGGTATAACGAATTCTATCAATGCCGTCAATTTGCGCTACAATATTAATCAGTAGCGCCAAATCAGCCGTTTCTTCATCAGTCATCTTCCCTTGATAAGCGTTGACATTTTGTCCTAGCAAATTAACTTCCCTAACGCCTTGATTTGCCAATATTTGCACCTCATTGATCACATCATTAAATGGGCGAGACACTT
This sequence comes from Bathymodiolus azoricus thioautotrophic gill symbiont, assembly GCF_001298715.1. Classification (GTDB taxonomy): domain Bacteria; phylum Pseudomonadota; class Gammaproteobacteria; order PS1; family Pseudothioglobaceae; genus Thiodubiliella. Next base: position 3,911 of record NZ_CDSC02000226.1, on the reverse strand, counting down.
CTTCGCCTCGAGTGTAAGGTACGACGCAAAAGGTACAGTATTTAGAGCATCCTTCCATAATGGACACAAAGGCAGTGACGCCATTGGTTTTTGGCTCAGGCAAATAGTCAAACTTTTCAATTTCTGGGAAAGAAATATCAATACTGGTTTGCTTATTACTCAGAGCATCACTCAACATATTAGGTAATCTGTGTAAGGTTTGTGGGCCAAAAATAATATCAACAAAAGGTGCTCTCTTAAGAATCAACTCGCCTTCTTGTGAAGCAACACAACCCCCCACGCCAATAATTAAATTAGGATTTTTTTCTTTAAATTTACGCCAACGACCCAATTGATGAAATAATTTTTCCTGAGCTTTTTCTCGAATAGAACAGGTGTTAAGTAGCAATACATCAGCTTCAAGTGCATTGTCAGTTAAGGCTAAACCGTGTGAGTGTTTTAATACATCAATCATTTTTTGACTGTCGTATTCATTCATTTGACAGCCGAAAGTTCGAATATATAATTTAGATAAAGGCATTATTTTTGGATATGTAATGTTTGTGTTGGGTAGGCGATCTCCGCCCCATGCTTAGCAATAATATCGGCAACACTAAGTAATATTTTTTGCTTAATCTGTTGATATTCATTTTTGTTCACAGTTTTGGTGAAGGCATAAACATTAAAATCCAGTGATGAGGCGTTAAAATAATTGAAGAACACACGCAAGGCTTGAGATTGTTCAATGTCTTTGTTGGTTTTTAGCATCGCCTCTACCTCCGTAACAATGTCAGACATTTGTGCAATATCATTGTAACGAATACCAATAGTTTCATTAATGCGACGATTGGTCATGCGCGATGGTGTTTCAATCGGGATTGAGGCAAAAATTGAGTTGGGAATGTAAATTGGATTTTTGCTAAAAGTACGAATACGCGTCATGCGCCAACCGATTTTTTCAACTGTACCCTCAAACTGGCTAGAGCGAATCCAATCACCTGTTGAAAAAGGTCTGTCCATTTGTAGCATCAACCCACCAAAGATATTTGACAGCATATCTTTGGCAGCAAAGCCCATGACAATGCCACCGACACCACCAAAAGTCAGTAGGCTGGAAATTGAGAAGCCAAAATACTGTGCAATACCAAGCACGATAGAGGCAATAATTAGAATTTTAATTAAGCGAATGATTAACCTTATAGAGTCTTTGTTGGCATTGTTTTTGTGCTTAAGTAGATAAGATTCGATGCCAGATATCATCCGTAGCACGCCCCAAGTAATGATAAAAATTGGAATAATATCAATGTAGTTAATCACTTGGACTAATAGCGCAATCTCTCCTTTGAGTACATTAATAGAAAGATAAAACCAAGCAAACCAGACTAATGCTTTGAGTGGTGCAGAAATGGATTTAAGCAAACAATCATCCAATTGATTTTTAGTTTTATTGGTTTGCGCGATAAGTTGTTTTAATATTGCACCTGTAATGATATGTACAATAAAGGTCACGGCGAATAGGGCGCCAACAGTTTGATAAAGCGTTAAGTTTTGTAAGAGGTCCATATTATTTTAGGTATTTGATTGGATTAATGGGTGTTTCGAATTTATTCATTTCAAAATAAAAGTTATTTTTGCCAGTAGTTGCAATAACCTGTCCTTTCTTTACTTTATTGCCACTTTGCACTTGTAGAGTTTGATTTTGCATATAAGAACTGTAAAAGCCTAGTGCATGTTTAATGATTATCATCTTAGCGTTGTTTCTTGTTTCATTGCCACTATAAACAACCGTGCCACTCTCAATAGCACGCACTGCTTGACCGGAATTTGTCGCAAAGCTCAGACCCTGATGGTTCTTAGAAAAAGTTTTAATAATTCTGCCAGCAACAGGAATTAGCGCACTCTTTATTGTGATTTTTCTTTTTTCAACGGTTTTAGTAATAGAAAGGTGGTCAGAGTCTATAGGTTCTTGACCTATTGACTTATCAATAATAACCACTGGTTCTTTTGCTTTTTCAAAAAAACAGCTGGTAAGCACCAGAGAGATAAAAACAATAATCAGTTTATTTAGCATACCACAACCCTAATGCAATGATGATAATCAAAATATAACCTAGACGGTCAATGTATTTTTTTAGCCAAAGATCACAGGTATCACCGAATTTCTTAACAAAAAATGCCACTAAGAAAAACCGTGCACCTCTGGCTAGCAATGATATTAGTATAAACGGTAAAAGTGCCATATTGGCAATACCTGCACCGATGGTAAATATTTTGTAGGGCATTGGTGAAAATCCTGCAATTGCCACAATCCAAATGCCATATTCTGTAAACCACTCTTTAACTGTTTCAAGTTTATCAACATAATGTAATTTGACCAACAATGGTTGAATGATATCTATCAATAATGCACCTAAAAAATAACCAACCACACCGCCTAATACAGATAGAATTGTGCAAATTGATGTAAATTGATAGATTTTCTCTGGTTTTTTAAGCACCATAGGCGCAAGTAAGATATCAGGTGGTGGGTAGGGCAGTATAAAAGATTCTGTAAAGCTTACTAAAGACAACCAGTAAACAGCGTGTTTACTTTGTGCCCAGTCTAGCGTCTTATGATAAAGTTTAGAAAATATTTGCATAAAATTTAATTTACTTTATTGGAAAACCAAGTGCTTCACGCGAATCGTAATACGCCTTAGCTACTTTCTGACTCATTGAACGCACACGACGAATAAAACGCGCTCTATCTGTGACGCTAATACCGTGACGCGCATCAAGTAAGTTAAATAAGTGTGATGCTTTCATTACTTGCTCATACGCTGGGTAAGGCAGTGCTTGTTCGATGAGTTTTTCATTCATTGTTTCTGCCTCGTCAAATTGTTTAAACAGGACATCAATGTCGGCAATTTCAAAATTATATTTTGATTGTTCAACCTCATTTTGATGAAAGACATCACCATAACTAACCCCATCAACCCACACCAAATCATAAACACTGTCTACGCCTTGCAGATACATTGCTAAGCGTTCAAGCCCATAAGTGAGTTCTCCTGATACAGGCTTACAAGGCAAACCACCGATTTGCTGGAAATAAGTAAATTGCGAGACTTCCATGCCATTAAGCCAAACTTCCCAGCCTAGCCCCCAAGCACCTAGTGTTGGTGATTCCCAGTTGTCTTCAACAAAGCGTACATCGTGCTTGGTTAAATCAAGTCCGATCTCACTCAAAGATTCTAAATATAAATCCTGAATATCTTTAGGCGATGGCTTAAGTAACACTTGAAATTGATAATAATGTTGTAAGCGATTTGGATTTTCGCCATAACGCCCGTCAGTTGGACGACGAGAGGGTTGTACATACGCTGCTTTCCAAGGTTCAGGGCCGATGGCTCTTAAAAAAGTGGCAGGGTGAAAAGTACCTGCACCCATTTCCATGTCAAAGGGCTGCAGCAGTGTGCAACCCTTTGATGTCCAAAATAATTGTAGTTTTAAGATTAAATTTTGAAACGAAATTGCGGCATCTAAGTCTTGTAGTGACATGGCTAGTTGATAAAAAAATAATAAAAAATTTTACCGCAAACCATAAGAGAGCTTTGTATAAATGTGAACCCAAATCCAAAAATAGAACCACCCAACCCAAAAAATACCAATCAAAATCCTAAAAAACCACCCCATTCAAGTCTTGCATCCATAAAAATACAGACAATATTCCCAATTTGATAAGATCAGCACAAATTATTCGATATTTTGGATCGTTTAGGTTTTTCAGGTGTGCTTAAGTCTCCTTTTTTAGGCAGAGTTTGTTTTGTTGTTCGTTTAAATCAAGATAGCAATGACTTAAACGCTTTGATGTTGTTTAGCACCTGAGTAAGTAGTCGCCCCTTAAAAACCCACCCCAACCAAACCAAAACCACACATTTTTCCAACCACCT
>NZ_CDSC02000224.1 GCF_001298715.1 Bathymodiolus azoricus thioautotrophic gill symbiont | reverse complement strand
GGCTATCTTTGTGTCTAAGATTGTTAGACCATTACAGTTTTGTGGCAAGATGTTATGCTTGCTGGCAATCTGCGCCAAAGTGCTTTCATTTTGTAACAGCTCAAGAACTAATTTAGTCTTGAATGCTGATGAATAGTTTGTTCGTTTTTTACTCCGAATTGTTGGGTTAAGTTTAACTCGTTCGAAATAAGAAATCTTAATTTGTTGTCTTAAATTGTTGGGGTTTTATATTTGTGTTTTCACCCAATTGGTGAAACTGTTTTTTGGTTGAAATCATTATACCAGTTGGGGTTTTTGTGTTTTTTTGATTTCTATTTTTGGATTAGGGTATTTTTATGAATTATTTTGGGGCTTGTACAGCAGCCTCTTTCATTTCGCTCCACTTCTTGATATAATGCCTTTGTTCAAAGGTTAGTTGTTTATGCATAATTCACCTGTTTTCTTAAGCAAAAACCAAAGATTATAAACACTGGCTAATCTTTGAACCCAAATTCAAAGATTCAAAGATTGAATGTATTTTTGACTTTGACTTGACCTAAAGGGTCAAGTTAAAAATACATTCTTTGCGGTTAAACTAAGTGGTGCGTTTATGATGCAAATTTACAAAATAATAAAATTACATGCCTTAAGTTTGCTGTTTGTTGGCAGTTTTAATGTGTTAGGCACTGAATGTAAGATTAAAAATAAAGATTTAACATATGAAATCACATCATCAGTTTATTCATATTCAAATGCCACTAAAACTGGAAATTGTAGATGCAAAATAGGATATGAATTTAGGATTAACCCCGCTCTTCTTATGGAAAGATTATCAGTTACAGGAAAAGATAATTTATTTACAGAGCCATCCGGTTTAGAAAAAGGAAAGAAGTTACAGTGCGTTACACTAAAAGATGACACAGAACTATCGACAAATGATTGGGTCATACCTGTTTCCGTATTGTCTGCAGTGGTTATTGCTGTACCGATTAATTATCTTATATTCAAGAGATTAGAATCGTCGAGCAACACCCCAAATACAATTGAAATGCTTGATCGTCATCTACTTCCAGAAAA
>NZ_CDSC02000032.1 GCF_001298715.1 Bathymodiolus azoricus thioautotrophic gill symbiont | reverse complement strand
TTGGAATGACATCTTAAAGAAGGATAATTTTGTTAAGAAATTGTGTAGTAGAGAATGGATAGAATTAGTTTAGTTTATTTTTGAAAATGGTATTAGAGTCTGAATTAGCGCTTAGCCTTGCAAGGATTAGGGTTGATAAATTGATTGGCGATATTAGAGTGCCACAAAAGACACTGAAGAAACTCAACGACAGAATAGAGAACGCACAGCACACATTTGTGGTTAGTAGTGTAGCAAAGTTTCAAACAACATTAATTATTGACGATGCTGTTGGCTCTGGTGCCAGTATCAATCAAATTGCTTGCAAGCTTAAAAAGGCACAAAATACAAGAAAAGTTATTGGTTTTGCTGTTACGGGTAGTTTGAATGATTTTGAGATTATTTCCGAGGTTTAATTTTTTGCTCAATTGCATCAAATAACACACCAGCAATATTTAAATTAAATTGTGTATCTAATTCACGAATGCAAGTCGGACTGGTGACATTAATCTCGGTGATGGTGTCGCCGATCACATCTAATCCGACAAACATTAAGCCTTTAGCTTTTAAAGTAGGCGCTATTTGTTCGCACAGCCAATAGTCACGCCTACTTAAAGGCTGTCCAACGCCCAAAGCACCTGCGGCTAAATTGCCCTTAAAGTTACCTTTTGCAGGGATGCGTGCTAAGGCATAATCAATCGGTTTACCATCAATTAGTAAAATGCGTTTGTCACCTTTGACGATTTCAGGCAAAAATTCTTGCACCATAATTGGACGCTTATTGTTATTTGTCAAGCGTTTTAATGTGGTGTCTATCTCGCTATCACCTATTTCAAATTTGAAAATATCGCGCCCACCCATGCCATCTAGTGGTTTGACTACTGCAGTTCGTTGGGCTTCAATAAAAGTTTTAATTTGTGCTTGATTGCTACTTACTAAGGTCTTTGGTATGCAGTGTGGAAAATTTAGCGTAAATAATTTTTCATTAGCATCACGCAAGGATTGTGATTTGTTGACAACCAGTACTCCTTGTTTTTCTGCCTGTTCTAAAAAATAAGTGGCGTAGATATAATCCATGTCAAACGGTGGGTCTTTGCGCATCAAAATAACATCAAATGCACTTAGTGCCATTATTTGACTGGGTTGTTTCTCAAACCAGTGTTCAAGATTATCAGCCACAGTGGTTTGTGAAGCGTGTGCATAAACACCGTCTTCATCTGCGAATAGGTCGGTTGTATCAAAGGTATAAACTTCCCACTCGCGACGCGTAGCCTCTAGCATCATAGCTAGTGAAGCGTCTTTTTTTGGATTGATATTGACAATATCATCCATTAGTACAGCAATTTTCATAGTAGGTATTATAAAGGTCTTTGCGGTTTACTTTTGTTGGCTTTGCACACATCAATCAGCAAATCCAAACTGGCTTCTTTCATTTTCTCACCTAGACTAAATTTATACTCTCTTGGAAAGTTTTTTGTGCGATTATAAATCTCCAGTAAAAAATCATAGCCCGTTTTATAAACCGCTAATTCGCTAAATAATGCCATTGTCAGAATTCTTTATTAATCGTCACTTTGGTGTAATTTTTAACAAATGCAAAGAAACAATAAAAA
>NZ_CDSC02000075.1 GCF_001298715.1 Bathymodiolus azoricus thioautotrophic gill symbiont | reverse complement strand
TAAAAATAAAGAAACATAAGCAGAAGTTGAGAACAAACACGATATGAATCAACCCAAATGATTGTGAGTGTTGGATGGGTGAAAGACCCTAATTTATTAACTATTTAAGGAATAAAAATGAACAAACAAGAATTAATCAGTGCAATTGCATCAGCAGCAAATCTTTCTACAGTAGAGGCAGCTTGTGCTTTAGATGCAACAACAGATGCTATTACTCATGCTTTAGCCCAAGGTAGTGACGTGCGATTAATAGGTTTTGGTTCTTTTGTTGTTAGGGATCGTGCAGCACGCACAGGCAGAAACCCAAAAACAGGCGATACTGTTCAAATTAAAGCCTCCAAAGTGGCAGCATTTAAGGCAGGAAAAGCACTTAAAGAGGCAGTAAACAGCTAAAAATGTTTAAGCCAAATTCAAAATTTAATGGCAATAATGGTAATAAGCGAAGTTATTATGTTGTGCTTGATCATATTATCTCAGGCGATATAATATCAATAAGATCGACAAGATTGATGGGAATCATTTTGTCTCTGGCAGTCATAAAATTACAGATACTCTTACGGTAAGTTTTATCAATGATTACAAAATAACTGATAAAACCAATCCAATTGGCTTTTGGCAAACAATATTAAACAATCACAGCTTTGAGTATTCAGTCAATTTTAAATACAAGTTTAAAATTGATGATACGGATCTTCTGTATTTAATTAGCTTTGATACCGTTAAAGGCATAACTCTACATACCGACACTAATCTGGTTGATATTTATGAATTTGATGATGTTGATATTGATTTTAATAGTTTTAATAATTTTAAGATTATTAAAACCAGGCAGCAAATAAAGCAAGATAAAAGTCGTTTTTGGCGTAAGGCCATTTTGATAAATATTATCTTTTATGCGCTGTTTTTAAGCGCTATATTCGCATATTATCAATACAAGGCAGGCACTCTGGAGGTAATCAATGAGCGTTTATTGTCTTTACAATCAGAAATTGTTGATTTGAACTTAGAAGTTGAGAGTGTGAAGGCTAATGCGGTGGTATCAGGATCAAGTGCTCAACAACATATTGCAAACTTGTTACACATTATAAGCGGGGTTGGCATACAAAGAAGTGAAATTGACTTAACACAATCTTTGTGTGTAATAACCATTAGCTTGGATGATGTGGATATGCTAAAGCATCTTGCAAAAGTCAACAATATTGCGATAAAAATTGTTAGAAACTTTAGTAAAAATACCGCAAGCGTTTCTTGGGAAGTAAGGGGCAATGAATGACTTTTCATTTAAAAAGTAAGGCTAAAAATTTAGCGATACTAATCATTGTTAATATAGGCATTATATTTGCAACCTATAGTGTTTATTCTGATAATTCTAATAGCGTTAGTTTGCTATATTTGAAGCAAAAAATTAACGTCGAAGAAGTGACTAGCAACAAGCTAAAAAAACACTTGGTTACCCTCAAGGGTCTGTTTGAAGCTGTTGATAAGTTTGATTTAACAAAACAAGTTTCAAATTTTAAAATTATTATTTCAATGTTTGAGAGCATTAATGTGTCTGCTTTTGAAAAAAACAACAAAGGCCTCGTTTACGCTATTAATGGCAAGACCAGTACCATTATATTTTTGGCTTATAGAATCAACCAATATATCAACAACAACACTATCAAAGCACAAACCCAAGCCTTGTTAATTCAAGGTGATTCTAGTGTTTTGAAAGTGCAAATTTTTGGAGTGAACAATGATTAATAATATCGTTCTTATAGCTTTATTGATAAGTATTACTTTACCAATAAATGCAAATGCATTAACAAAAATTGAGCAACAAGAAGCTCGTTTAAATCATTTGAACAATCTAAGTTATGAAATTAAAGAAATTGAATTAAGAGCACAACGAGCTGAATTACAAAAAAGATGTCAAAAAAGCAATGGATGTTTAGGTGCGCCGGTTGTCTCCATTCCTATTGTTAATAAAAAACTAAAAAAAGAGGGTGAAATAAACAGTATAAAAAGAACAGTAACTCCGAATAGTCGCTATGCAGCAGATGGCTTATCAGTTATTGCAATACTTGATAACAGGGTAGTTTTTGAGGGCATTGATGGTTTTTATGAAGCAGGAGATTTTTTAAGTCCTGAGATTCAACTTAAAAGCATTGAAGGCTCAAAGGTTACTTTGACAATCACCACTGCTAACAACAC
>NZ_CDSC02000153.1 GCF_001298715.1 Bathymodiolus azoricus thioautotrophic gill symbiont | reverse complement strand
GTTTTTGTGGTGTTGGATAAAAAGCAGTTTTGTTGATTTGGATGGTTGGCAAAATGGGTGGTTTTGGTTTGTTTGGAGTGGGTTTTTAAGGGGCGACTAATTAAGAAATAGGATCAATCTAATCCAAGATATATCACATCCAATAGTCAATAATTTTTCAGCAAGGTATCTGCTGATTCTATTCCAAGTTTAACAACTGGAATATGTATTTTGGCAGGGTTAACGGTAAAAATCCCAGTAGTGATTAAAAAACAATCAAGAGGTAGGACAATTGATTTTTATTTTTCAAAAAAACGACAATAATCTTTGAATATTGGCTCTTGTTTAATGCCTTCTTTGTAGGATTTACCCCCCCTTGTAACAACATTTTTCCAATTCATAATATGTTGGTGCTGATAAAACTTACTTGTTATTGCGTTAATTTGCACTAAAAATAGTCGATGTGGTTGTCCAGATAAGAACTCTGCAAGAAAACCAATGGGAAGCAAGGCGATTGTTTTAAATAAACCCAGTTTTTTTAATGTTGCGATATTCATAGGTGAGAATTGACCGCTATTATCAATTAAAAATGGTGGCAATGGCTCAAAAAAATGACCAATTACACGCAAAATAGCACTTGATATCGTCCATAGCATTAAATATTCTATATAGTTATGAGTAAAAAAAGTGAGTAGAATTATCAATATTGTTATCAATGCTAAGTTGGCTAGTATTGTAAATTTCACTTCTTTAATAAGGAGAGTTTGAATGACAAAAAGTAGTAAAGCGATATACAAAAATCCACTCCACAAACTGTTGAAAATTAATAACCATGCAAAAGCGTCTATAAAAATAGAATAATGAATCATTCGATTGATACTATTTCTATGTAGTGCCACATAGGCGATAGATTGGAAATCTAATTGAATATTCTTACTTGGCCAAAATGCAGTAAAAAACGGTAAAATTCTGCCGATTATCTTGGGTGGAATAACAAGGCAAAGCATAAAAAGAATGCCAGCGTAAATAACACAAGTGAGCCAAATATGATATAAATTTTCCATTATTTATTATACCTTCTCTAGTTATGGTTATTTTAAGCGTTCTCAAACTTAAAGATTATAAAACCCCAACAATTTCAAACAACAACCCGAACTTTCTTATTTCGGACCCGTTAAACTAAACAAAAAAATCGGAATAAAC
>NZ_CDSC02000451.1 GCF_001298715.1 Bathymodiolus azoricus thioautotrophic gill symbiont | reverse complement strand
GATGGTTATGATTCAAAATATTGGAAGAATATATTCGAATTTCTAAACCCCACTCATAAAGTATTATTTATCAACGAATATCACTGGAGTAGCTGGAGTTATTTTTTGGATTTTTTGTTTAGAATTATTGAGGGATTGTTGATTTACCAAACTATTCAAGCATTTAGAAAATACAGCAGAAAATTATGAATACAAAGCATAATGAATGAAATTTCAAGGGTTAAAAAATGTTAAACGATAAAAAAATTCTAATGTCTATGAAAAAGAGTGTCAGTAAAGCTTTGGGGCATTATGCCGTAGTGTGGGACAGTGAAAAAAAACAAGTTAAACGCATTAAAGCAAAAGACTTGCCAAAGTACGCTTACAAAGAATTGTGAACCTCTTAAAATCAGCGCTAATTCACTTAAAGTCGAAAAACGGCTTTGACTCAGCAGCGGTTTTGGCGTTTTCCACATTATTTGCGATTGTACCAACGCTGACTTTGGTATTTAGTGTATTTTCTTTATCACCATATTTTGCTGATTTACAACAATATCTAGAGGTTTTTTTGTTTAAACAGTTATTGCCACAAAATTACGAAGTAGCGAATCACTACATTCATCAATTTATCGCCAGCGCACAAAAACTTAAAGGCATTAGTGTGTTATTTTTATTGGTGGCAGCGTTTTTTCTATTTCGTGAAGTGGACCATCGTATTAACTCAATATGGGAGGCAAAAAAAACGCGTCATTTTGGTTTAGATTTGCTCATATATTTATTGGTGTTGGCTTTAGGTCCGCTGTTCTTGGCAGGGTCTTTGTTCGTCAGCTCATACTTGAGTGCTTCAAAATTCTTTATATTCGTGCCAATGGGTGGGATTTTTGTCTCTAGCTTACCCATTATCCTCTCGGCAATTGGACTAAGTTTGTTGTATTGTTTTATCCCAAGTGAAAAAGTCACTTTTAAAAATGCAATCAAATCGGGTTTTATGACGGCATTTTTCTTAGAAATTTTAAAATCTATTTTGTTTATTTACATTAACTATTTCCCACTATACGAGTTGATTTATGGCGCATTATCGATGTTACTTTTATTTATGCTTTGGGTTTATTTTTCTTGGGTATTGGTCTTATTTGGCGCCAGTGTGAGTTTTTGTTTGCATCAAAAAGAGGCTCAATAAATGTTTACAGGTATTATTCAAGCCATTGGCCAAGTTAAAAGCAAGACTATGCATAATAAGGGCGCAGTGTTTACTTTTTCCTCAAGTAGTTTGGACTTTTCTACGGTAACAATTGGTGATAGTATTGCAGTAAATGGTGTGTGCTTAACGGTCATTGAAATTGAAAATGAGAGTTTCACAGCAGATGTCTCTCAGGAGACACTGAATTGCTCTATTTTTGGCGATTTATCAATGGGTGATGCGATAAATCTTGAAAAAGCCTTAAGGCTCAATCAAGGTATTGACGGACATTTGGTTAGCGGACATGTGGATGGGCAGGGCGAGGTTACTGATAAAGCACTGGAAGGAGAATCAATGCGTTTTAGAATCAATGTGGCTCAATCTTTGGTAAAATACATTGCTAGAAAAGGATCAATTACCGTAAATGGGGTAAGTCTCACGGTGAATAGCATTAAAGCAAATGGTTTTGACATTAATATTGTGCCCCATACATTAACAGCAACGACGCTAGGGCGCTTAAACATAGGTGATAGTGTCAACTTGGAAGTAGATATTATTGCCAGACATCTTGAACAGTTAATAAAAAACAAATAATAAAAATGAAGACTAAAGCTAGCATTGAAGCGATATTGGAAGATTACAAGCAAGGCAAGATGATTATCTTAATGGATGATGAAGACCGTGAAAACGAAGGGGATTTAATCATTCCTGCAGCAACTTGCACCAAAGAAGACATTAACTTTATGGCAACGCATGGTAGGGGTTTGATTTGTTTAACCCTTACTCAAGAGCGCTGCAAACAGTTAAATTTACCACTCATGGTAACGCAAAATAACGACGCCAATGGCACTAACTTTACCGTTTCTATTGAGGCCTCTACAGGGGTTACAACAGGCATCTCGGCAGCAGATAGAGCAAAAACCGTACTCGACGCTGTAGCGCCAAATGCCAAATCTAGTGATATCGTACAACCAGGGCATATTTTTCCACTAATGGCACAACCTGGTGGTGTGTTGATTCGTCCAGGGCATACCGAAGCAGGTTGTGACTTAGCGCGCCTTGCGGGTTTAGAGCCAGCATCAGTGATTGTTGAGATTTTGAACGATGATGGCTCAATGGCACGCAGGGATGATTTGGAGGTATTCGCTGAAAAGCACAGTATTAAATGGGGCACGATTGAAGATTTGATTTCTTACCGAGTGGAAAATGAAAAAACCATTGAACGCATTAATGAACGCCCATTTAGCACTAAGTACGGTGAGTGGGCACTAGTCTCTTTCTTAGACAGTATCCACCAGCAAACACACACCGCTTTAGTAAAAGGTAATATTGACAAAGATACTCCCGTTTGTGTGCGCGTGCATATGGAGAATGTGTTTACCGATGTCTTACAAGAAAACACCAAATCTCTACATGTTGACGATGCACTGGCATATATTAGCAAGGAGCATAGCGGTGTGTTCTTGCTTATTCGTCCACACGAAGCCAGTAGTGATGTTAAAACCTACGGGGTAGGCGCACAAATTTTGTCTGATTTAGGTGTGGGGAAAATGCGTATTTTAGGTAGCCCAAGAAAGTTAAATGCCTTAAAAGGCTTTGGTTTGGAAGTGGTTGAATATATTACAGGTGAAAAATAATGAATTTTAAATTTGATAAAAATAGCAACAAGAACCTTCTAAAAGATAAGAAAATTGCCATTACTGTGGGTTATTTTTATCAAGAAATTGGCGATAAATTACTCTTTGCTGCACAAGAGACCTTAGCTAAATACGGTGTTAACGAGAACAATGTTGATATTTTCTATGTGCCTGGTGCTTTTGAAATTCCATTACTGGCGAAAAAATTAGCAAAAAATGGCAAATATCACGGTATTGTGACTTTAGGTGCAGTCATTAACGGTGAAACCCCACATTTTGATTTTGTATGTAGCGAGTGTGCGCGAGGTGTAGCAGATGTCTCGTACCAGTATGAAGTGCCGACCACTTTTGGCGTGCTTACCACCAGCAATATGGAGCAAGCCACCGGTAGAGCAGGTGGTTATAAAGGCAATAAAGGTGAAGAGGCAACCATGGCAATGATTGAAATGCTGTATTTACTTGACCAAACTTAGAGCCCATCCTGAACAATGACATTCACAACCCCTAAACATCGCTCTAGAGAGCGCGTCGTCCAAGCCTTATACCAATATATGCTATCAGGTGGCGAAGTGCTACAAATCGAACAACAATTTTTAAATCAAAAGTCTGGGAAAATTTCAAAAGCGTTCTTTTCTAACCTATTTATCAACATTCTAAAAAATCGTACTGAGTTAGACGAACTCATTGCGCCCACCATCAGTCGCGACACTGAGGAACTCGGATCGGTAGAGCACGCTGTGCTTTACTTGGGTGCATACGAGCTACAAAACTCAATTGAAGTGCCTTACAAGGTGGTTATCAACGAAGCACTTGAAATCGCTAAACTATACGGTGCCGAGGGAGGTTTTAAACTCATTAATGCCTCATTAGACAAACTGGCTAAAAAATTAAGAACAGTAGAAGTAGGTCACTCGTGAAAACTAGACTAATTTCATTGTTGCCATTTCTAGCGTGGTTTAAAACAATCAATAAAAGCACCATAAAAGCAGACATTATTGCAGGCTTTACTGGTGCAGTGGTGGTCTTACCTCAAGGTGTTGCTTTTGCAACCATTGCAGGACTACCACCAGAATACGGCTTATATACAGCAATGATTACCCCGATTATTGCCGCACTATTTGGTTCATCCTATCATTTGATTTCAGGGCCAACAACCGCCATTTCTATTGTTATGTTTTCTACTATTAGTAGACATGTTGAGCCAGGTTCTCCAGAATTTGTCTCAATGGCACTTACTTTAACTTTTCTTGCTGGGGTTTATCAATTTGCATTTGGTTTAGCCAGATTTGGAACTTTGGTAAACTTTGTCTCACATACGGTAATTATTGGTTTTACCTCAGGGGCAGCAATTTTGATTGCAACCAGCCAATTAAAACACATTACTGGTATTCATATACCTAAAGGAGAGTCGTTCTTACATGTTTGGATTGATTTATATCAAGGTCTTTCTGATTTTGATATTTATCTACTGATAATCGCATTAGTCACACTGTTTAGCGCAGTCTTGTTTAAAAGATTTTTACCAAAATCCCCCAATCTTTTAATTGGCATGATATTAGGTAGTGTTTTAGCGTTTTACTTGCCTAAATTTGGAGTCTCAACAAATATTGCTCTTGTTGGTGAAATTCCTGCGTATTTACCGCCTTTGTCAATGCCTGATTTTTCATTTTCTACAATTTCTATACTGGCATCAGAAGCTTTTGCAATTGCACTATTGGGGTTGATTGAAGCAGTTTCAATCAGTAGAGCTGTTGCGACAAAATCCAATCAAAGAATAAACCCTAATCAAGAGTTTGTTGGACAAGGAATGTCCAACATATTTGGCAGTTTCTTTTCTAGTTATGCAGGATCAGGTTCTTTCACCAGATCGGGCATTAACTATGAATCTGGTGCAAAAACACCGCTTTCAGCTATTTTTGCTGCACTATTTTTAATGGTTATTGTATTACTGATTGCACCACTAACGGCTTATCTGCCAATCACTGCGATGGGCGGTGTTATTTTGTTGGTTGCTTATAATTTGATTGATACCAAGCATATTGTGAAGATTTTTAAATACAGCAAATCAGAATCTGCAATTTTAATTACGACTTTTTTAGCAACACTATTCCTCGAATTAGAATTCGCTATTTATTTGGGTGTGTTATTGTCTTTAGTGTTATTTTTAGCAAAAACCTCAACCCCAAGAATCCCTACTTTGTCAATAGATAACATGAATAACGAGGGCTCTAGAAGTTTTATAAATATTGCTAAAAAACCACTTAGACAGTGCCCACAGTTAAAGATAATTCGAATCGATATGTCGATTTATTTTGGCTCAATTAACCATATTCAGAAAAAAATTGAAAAAATATCTGATGGGCAAAATATTCACCATATTTTGATTGTTGCTAGTGGGATTAATTTTATAGATTTATCAGGTATGGAAACTTTAATCTCCGAACATAATAGATTAAAAAGAAAAGACGGTGGTTTGTATTTTGTTGGACTTAAGGCACCCGTTTATCAGTTTTTAGCGCAGGCTCACTTTGTCAAAAAAATTGGCAGGATAAACTTCTTTGATTCTAAAAGCATTGCCATTCGCACTATCTACAGACGACTTGATCGTGATATTTGCACTCAATGTGATGCGAAAATCTTTAATGAATGTAGTTCTTAAATCTTATGTCGTTCAAAATTTAATTGCAATCCTCCCATTTCTAACGCCCGCTAAAAATAGAAACTCCGTTGTTTAAATAGTCGCTCCTTAAAAACCACTCCAAACAAACCAAAACCACCCATTTTTCCAACCAT
>NZ_CDSC02000223.1 GCF_001298715.1 Bathymodiolus azoricus thioautotrophic gill symbiont | reverse complement strand
ACTTCGTGATAAATGCCCCATAACCTTTGTTACCCCTGAGCCTTATATTGGACATTTGGGTTTGGGTGGTGTTGGTGACTCTAAAGGTTTGTTAGAATCTGAATTTAGACACCGCCATATTAAATGGCATACCAATTCTAAAGTTGACAAAGTTGAAGCCGACAAAGTGAGTATTAGTGAATGTGATGATAATGGCGAAGTGGTTAAAAGGGTTGAGATTGCCAGTAAACACACCATGTTGTTACCAGCCTTTAAGGGTGTTGATACCGTTGCCAATTTAGCAGATGTGGCTTCTGGCTTTGTTAATCCGCGTGGGTTTGTTATGGTCAACGAATACCAACAATCCCCTGTGCAGGATAACATCTTCTCACTCGGTGTTAATATTGCTATTCCACCCGTTGAAGCTACGCCTATTATGTGCGGAACGCCAAAAACAGGTTATATGATTGAGTCAATGGTAACTGCAGTGGTGCATAACATTGAAGATATGATTAATGACAAGCCACCATCAAATATCCCAACTTGGAATGCTGTTTGTATTGCCGATATGGGTGATACAGGTGCGGCTTTTGTTGCCATGCCACAAATCCCACCTAGAAATGTCACTTGGGCAAAGAAAGGCAAGATAATGCACTTAGCGAAAATTGCCTTTGAGAAGTTCTTTATTCGCAATATGAAAACGGGTAACTCAGAGCCAGCCTATCAGAAATATATTTTTAAAATGCTGGGCATTGAACGCCTGAAGAAAAAATAGGACTCAGGTAAATATACCTGATTTTGTTTATAATACAGCGCACAATGCCTTATACTAAATGGCTAGGCTTAAGGCCAAATGAATCATAATGCCAATTATCCACCATCGTTTCTATTGTTACAACAGGAAGGGTACTTAATTAGCTCATGTCTTGCTTTGGGACTTACTGAGCTTCGGGTTGCAAATGTTCATAACAAGGGTGCGTTTTATTCTTCTCTTCTAAATATCTCAGTTGGCATGGAGAGGTTGATGAAGGCAATTATAATAATGCAATACATGCTAAATAATGGTTTATTAGCACCCACAAAAAATCAGCTAAAAAACTATGGACACAATATAATAGAACTATATGATGAGTGTGTAAAAATATCAATTAGCAACAAGGGTGAATTGCCGAATAGAAGATCATTAAATAATACAAACCAAAAACTTTTGGAGCTACTGAGTGATTTCGCGCAAACTACTAGATACCATAACCTTGATGCTCTTAGCACTCAACAAGCAGGAAAAGACCCTTT
>NZ_CDSC02000088.1 GCF_001298715.1 Bathymodiolus azoricus thioautotrophic gill symbiont | reverse complement strand
AGATGAAAATAGTGAGCCCGATTTTGTAGTTGAAAATATTATAAAAGTAAATTTAGTTGGCACATTGTTCGTAAAAATTGGGACTAAAGAAAATGTATTTAAAAGAACATTAAATACTGTACCAAGTATAAATGCAGATTGTTTTTTATTGCAAGGCGAGGAATTGTCAGAGTTTATGAATACAATTTCTTCTAACAGTAAAAACCCACTTAAAATTGGGAAATATACTATTTCAGAAGAGTCTGATGCAAATCTTGATGGCAATAAGTTTTTTCAAAGACATGCTGTAATAGTTGGTGGCACTGGTTCAGGTAAATCTTGGACGGTTGCAAATATATTAGAAAAAGCAACAAATCTTCAATCTATCAATAGTCTTGTATTTGATTTACATGGGGAATATAAGCCACTCCAAGAATTAGACAATACTACTTTACTAAAAATTGCTGGCCCTTCTGATGAGCCGAAAGATAAAAATGTGATGTTTCTACCTTATTGGCTATTGTCCTACGAAGAAATTGAATCTATGCTTTTGGATAGAAGTGATAGCAATGCACCAAACCAATCAAGAACTTTATTTGATTTAATTATTAAATATAAAAGAGAGAAACTTGAAGAAGAACGCAAACAAGATGTTTTAGATAATTTTACAGTTGAAAGCCCTGTGCCTTATAAAATTAGTGATATATTAACTGCTCTTGAAGAAAAAGACAAAGAAATGGTGGTGGGTTCAAAGGGAAAAGAAAAACAAGGGTCTTTGCATGGCAAATTAACTCGATTTATTCAAAGATTACAAAGTAAGCAGTCAGATAAAAGATTAAATTTTATATTTAATTCAGATGATGAACTTCTCGAATATGATTGGTTGGTCTCACTAATCAAAAATTTACTTGATTTTGGGAATGATAAAGGATTAAAAATAATTGATTTTTCAGAGGTTCCATCAGATATACTTCCTCTAATAACTGGGTTAATTAGCAGGTTAATATTCTCAATTCAGCAATGGACAGAAGATGAAAAAAGGCACCCTATTGCATTATTTTGTGATGAAGCACATTTATACCTCCCTGCAAATCCTAAAGGAAGTGTAGAAGAAAAGGGATTGCAAAGTTTTGAAAGAATTGCAAAAGAAGGTCGTAAATATGGAATTTCGCTTGTAGTAATTAGCCAAAGACCCTCTGATGTCAATAAAACAATTTTAAGTCAGTGTGGTAATTTTATCGCAATGAGATTAACAAATCCAGATGATCAAAATGTAATAAAAAGATTATTTCCTGATAATTTAGGAGATTTTTCTGAATTGCTTCCAATTTTAGATATTGGTGAAAGTTTAATCGTTGGAGATGCCTCACTTCTTCCAACTAGAGTAAAAATTGATGAACCAAATATTAAGCCAAATAGTGCAACGGTTGACTTTTGGGATGAATGGGCTCAAGAAAAAACTGAAAAAGGTATTGAGGAAGCGGTTAATGCATTAAGAAAGCAACAAAAA
>NZ_CDSC02000300.1 GCF_001298715.1 Bathymodiolus azoricus thioautotrophic gill symbiont | reverse complement strand
GTGTGGTAGAGTGTTATTTTAATGGGGTTACCCACTCAGGATTTGAAAGAACCTCTTTTTTTCTCCATTATCTAAATCATCTGCATGTATTATGCCAGTTTCTGGTTTATTGTTAATGATTGGATATCCTTGATAAGAATTATCATTGTAGTTAAAATGCAGCTGTAGCTTATCTTCTCGTATTTCAACACTTGTTAATATTTTTCTCATGATAAAAACTGCCCTTGTTTAAGCGCTTTAATTTGGTTGCGTGTATCAGCCGCTTGTTCAAATTTGAGCTCTTCTGCAAATTGATACATTTGTTTTTCTAAGATTTTAAGTTCTTTTGCTAATTGCACAGGGGTTAATTTTGCTATAGTTTGTGTGTCATACTCCCCTTCAGAATCTGCCACTCTTGCATCGGTGTCTAAAATATCAACAATCGGTTTAACCACGCCTTTAGGCGTAATATTATTGGCTTCATTGTGGGCTTGTTGTTTTTTGCGTCTTCGTGTGGTTTCGTCCATTGCCCTTTGCATGGAATTGGTAATCCTATCAGCATACAAAATCGCATGGCCATTGATGTTTCTCGCAGCACGCCCCATGGTTTGAATCAAGGAGCGCTCAGAGCGTAAAAAACCTTCTTTATCCGCATCTAAAATTGCCACTAAAGACACCTCAGGTATATCCAAACCCTCTCTGAGTAAGTTGATACCTACTAATACATCAAACACACCTAGGCGCAAATCACGAATAATCTCTACCCGCTCAACGGTATCAATATCAGAGTGTAAATATCGAACTTTAACATTGTGCTCATTGAGATAATCACTGAGTTGCTCGCTCATTCGCTTGGTTAAAGTCGTTACCAAAACTCGCTCACCAACTGCCACACGCTTGTGTATTTCACTGAGCAAATCATCAACTTGTGTCTCAATAGGGCGCACTTCAATCTCAGGGTCCAACAAGCCTGTGGGGCGCACCAATTGCTCGGCAATCACGCTAGAAACATCCAGCTCATATTGTGCAGGTGTGGCTGAGACTAAAATACATTGATGGATTTTATCCTCAAACTCACTAAATTTTAATGGGCGATTATCCAGTGCTGAAGGCAGCCTAAAGCCAAAATCAACTAGCGTTGTTTTACGCGCCCTATCGCCGTTATACATACCGCCAATCTGGCTTGCACTCACATGTGACTCGTCCAAAATTACCAGTGCATCTTCAGGTAGATAATCTAGTAGTGTCGGTGGTGGTTGCCCTACTTTTCTACCTGAAAGGTAGCGTGAATAATTCTCAATACCATTGCAATAACCGAGCTCACGCATCATTTCAATATCCATATGCACTCGCTGTGTTAGGCGTTGTTCTTCGACCAGTTTATTGGCTGATAGCAATTCCTTGCGACGCACTTTAAGCTCATCTTTAATGTCATCCAACATATTTAGAATCTTAGACTTAGGCGTCACATAATGTGTTTGTGGATATACCGTTATTCGTTGTAATAGTTTAAGTTTTTCACCTGTGAGTGGGTCAAACCAATAAATTGCTTCAATCTCATCGTCAAACATCTCAAGTCTTAGGGCTTGCTCTTCCGAGTCTGCGGGGAATATATCAATCACCTCACCCTTCACTCTAAAATGCCCGCGTGTTAAACTGACATCATTACGCGTATATTGCATTTGCGACAAGCGTGACAAAATTTCACGCTGATTGATGACCTCACCTACGCTCAAATGCAATAACATTTGCATATAACTTTCAGGGTCCCCCAAACCATAAATTGCCGAAACACTGGCAATAATAATAACATCCTCTCTCTCCAATAAAGCCTTGGTCGCTGAGAGGCGCATTTGCTCGATTTGTTCGTTAATTGATGAGTCTTTCTCAATGTAAGTGTCGCTCGCTGGCACATATGCCTCAGGTTGATAATAATCATAGTAAGAAACAAAGTATTCCACTGCATTATTCGGGAAAAACGCCTTCATCTCGCTGTATAGCTGCGCTGCAAGCGTTTTGTTTGGCGCCATAATTAAGCTCGCTCGTTTGGTTTGCTTAATCACATTTGCCAAAGTGAAAGTCTTACCAGAACCCGTTACACCCAAGAGTGTTTGAAACTTTTCTCCAGCATTAACGCCATCAACCAAGGTTTTAATTGCTTGTGGTTGATCCCCCATTGGAGAAAAATTAGATTCTAATTGAAATTTTTTACCCACTACGCTGATTTTTGATTATCATAACCTATCAATTTTAAAACATTTAAAGCACTATGTCTAATCAACTCTCATCTCGCGTTCAAAAAGTTAAACCTTCTGCCACCCTTGCTGTTACCGCCAAAGCCAATGAATTAAAAGATCAAGGTATACAAATCGTACCCATGGGTTCGGGTGAACCTGATTTTGACACACCTATAAATATCCAACAAGCAGGTATTAATGCGATTAAAAGTGGGCAAACGCGCTATACAGCGGTGGATGGCACGCCTGCATTAAAAAATGCTATTATCAGTAAATTTAAGCGTGAGAATGCTCTAGATTACACAACTGCCGAAGTCATGGTGTCATCAGGTGGCAAACAGGTGTTTTATAACTTATGTCAAGGCGTGCTTGATGCTGGCGATGAAGTGATCATCCCATCGCCTTATTGGGTTAGTTACCCTGATATGGTGATTTTAGCAGATGCCACACCTGTCATTGTTGAGACTGGTTTAGAGCAAGATTTTAAAATCACGCCTAAGCAATTAGAAAACAGCATCACTGAAAAAACCAAACTGTTCGTTATCAATAGCCCTTCCAATCCAACAGGTGCAGTTTACTCTAAGGCAGAATTACAAGCATTGGCAACAGTGTTAAAAAAATACTCTCAAATTTTAATTATCACTGATGATATCTATGAGCATATCCGTTGGGATGATGATAATTTTATAAATATCGTCATGGTTGACAACGACCTAAAAGAGCGCACCATTATCCTAAATGGTGTTTCCAAAGCTTATGCAATGACAGGTTGGCGCATTGGTTATGGTGCAGGCCCAGAAACCATTATCAAAGCAATGAAAAAAATCCAAGGACAATCCACTTCAAACCCTTGTTCTATTGCTCAAGCAGCAGCGTTAGAAGCGTTAAATGGCGACCAAAGTATTATCAATACCATGGTATCTGCCTTTGAGGAGCGTCACGATTTTATCGTTGATGCGCTTAATGCTATTGATGGCATCCAATGCCCCAAATCCCAAGGCGCCTTCTATTCGTTCCCGCGCGTTGAAGGTTTAATCGAGCGTTTGGGCTTGAAAGACGATGTAGAACTGTCTACTTATTGTTTGGAAAAACTTAATATTGCCTTGGTACCTGGCTCTGCCTTTGGCGCACCGGGTTATGTGCGTTTTTCATTTGCCACCAGTATGGACAATATTAAACAAGCTGTTAAAAGGTTAAGTGAGCTTTAAAAGCTATTTGGAAAATTCAGGCGATCTACTTCTAAACGCCAAAGCAATCTTTTTAAGGAGTCTTGGATTCACATCATAAGTGCAACACTCAATTAGTCGGCCAAAGGGTATATTAACCACCCTTAATCCGACAAGAAAAAGGAGTGAAACATGCAAAAATATACACAATTGACCTACGAACAAAGATACCATATTT
>NZ_CDSC02000222.1 GCF_001298715.1 Bathymodiolus azoricus thioautotrophic gill symbiont | reverse complement strand
ACTACCGCAACTTTTTCCTAGATTGTTGGAGTGGAATATTTTGACAAAATTTGGGTTTTTTAAATCATTAACATGGACAATACCACAGTGGCATCGTAAAGATATCTGCCAGTCTTCTTCAGGGTTGCTAATGAGCGCATTTGCAGTCATTCCACTTAATCACTAATAAGACGACTTTGGTATTTATCCAAATAATTCATTCAAGCTTCACTTTAACATTCGTAATTACAATGACAGCAAAGATTTTTTGCATTCTCCAAAGAATGCTAGCTTAGCATTTATGAGCGAGACTGCTGATACTGAAGAATGAAAAAAGCCAACGCTATTCGATAGTAATGCTTGGGAATGAGCTTAATGCCTTGTCTTGTTGTGTGAGTTTAGCTGATACTTTCTTAGCAATCTCTTTATAAATTTGTGCAATTCTACCGTCTGGGTCTTTAGCAACAGTTGGCGTGCCTTCGTCCACATCGGTTCTAATGTCTATTTCCAAGGGTAGAGCACCTAAAAAGTTAACATCAGCATCTTTGGCCATTGACTCACCACCACCAGTGCCAAAAATCGCTTCTTCGTGTCCACACTTAGAACAGATATGGAGTGACATATTTTCAACAATACCTAAAATTGGAATATTGACTTTTTCAAACATTTTCAGGCCTTTCTTGGCATCTAATAGTGCGATGTCTTGCGGTGTAGTAACAATAACTGAGCCACTGACTGGAATTTTTTGTGATAGTGTTAATTGCGTATCACCTGTGCCAGGTGGTAGGTCGATAATCATATAATCCACGCCACGCCATAAAGTATCACGCAACATTTGTTCTAAAGCTTGTGTTACCATAGGGCCACGCCAAATCATTGGATTTTCTTCATCGACAAGATAGCCAATAGACATGCTTTGCATGCCGTGACCTAAGATAGGGAGTAATTTGCCTTCACCCGTTTGCTCAGGTTTGAGTTTAGAGACGCCTAACATTCTGGGCTGAGAAGGTCCGTAAATATCTGCATCTAAGAGTGCTACTTTTGCACCTTCTGCTTGTAGTGCAAGTGCTAAATTAACTGCCGTAGTTGACTTGCCGACACCACCTTTACCTGAAGCAACAGCGATAATATTCTTAACTTCTGGTAGTATCTCTACGCCTTTTTGTGTGGAGTATTTGGCAATTTTTGTTTCAATATTAACGATTGCATCTTTGATCTCAGTAGCTGATAATGCACTTGTAATTGCATCTGTTAGTGTTTGATGATAGCTTTGCGCTGGATAGTTTAAGAGGATATTAACAGTGACTTTATTGCCGTTGATTTCAATGCTATCTAGTGTATTTGAAGAAACAATATCTTGCTCGGTATAAATATCTACAACACTTGTAAGAATTTTTTCAATTTGGTCTTGGGTTAAATCTGCCATTACTGCGTCCAATTAAGTAAAATGTGCTATTTTATCGCATAACTGTATCAGTTACCCTTAATATTAATAATGACACCAAGAAAAATCCTTGTCACTTCAGCGCTACCCTATGCCAATGGTGAGATTCATTTAGGGCATTTGTTGGAATATATTCAAACCGATATTTGGGTGCGTTTTCAAAAGATGATGGGTAATGAGTGTCATTATGTCTGTGCAGACGATGCACACGGTACGCCAATTATGCTAAAAGCCAATGAGCTTGGTATTACCCCAGAAGCATTAATTAAGGATGTGAGTGAGCGTCATCAAGCAGATTTTAAAGACTTTTTCATTGGTTTTAGTCAATACCATTCAACGCATTCAGACGAGAACAAAGTCATATCAGCAGATATTTATAATCAGTTAAATGATGCTGGGTATATTAAAACACGTACTATCTCTCAAGCGTTTGACCCTGAGAAACAAATGTTTTTACCTGATAGATTTATCAAAGGTGATTGTCCAAAATGCGGCGCAGTTGATCAATATGGTGATAACTGTGAGGTTTGTGGTGCGACTTATTCACCCATAGAATTAAAGAACGCAAAGTCGGCTATATCCGGTGCAACGCCAATTACTAAGGACTCTGAACATTATTTCTTTGACCTGCCACAGTTTGAAGCGCAATTGAAAGAATGGACGAATGCAGGGCACTTACAAGATGAAATCAGTAACAAACTTGCCGAGTGGTTTAAACAGGGCTTGAAGCAATGGGATATTTCTCGTGATGCACCGTATTTTGGCTTTCAAATACCAGATGTAGAAGGCAAGTACTTTTATGTGTGGTTGGATGCACCTATTGGCTATATGGCAAGTTTTAAGAAGTTGTGCAACGAACGAGATATTGATTTTGATGAATACTTTAACAAAGATTCTGAAACTGAGTTATATCACTTTATCGGTAAGGATATTGTTTATTTTCATGCATTATTCTGGCCAGCAATGTTGATGGGGGCTAACTACCGCACACCAAATGCAATTTTCGCACATGGGTTTTTAACTGTTAATGGGCAGAAAATGAGTAAGTCTCGTGGCACATTCATTCAGGCAAGAACTTATCTAGAAAGCTTAGATCCTGAGTGTTTGCGCTATTATTACGCTTATAAGCTTTCTGCTAAGATTGATGATATTGACCTTAATTTAGAAGACTTTAAACAGCGCGTGAACTCTGATTTAGTCGGAAAAGTAGTGAATATTGCTTCTAGAAGTGCAGGATTTATCGTGAAAAAATTTGATAAAACGCTGTCTGCTTTCGCGATCGAAGGGGGGTTGTATAATGAATTTGTCGCACAAGGTGATAGCATCGCCCAACACTACGAAGCACGCAATTATAATCAAGCAATGCGTGAGATTATGAAGCTTGCAGACAAGGCAAATCAATACATTGATACCCATAAGCCTTGGCAAATGGTCAAAGAAGAAGGCAAAGAAACACAAGTACATGATGTTACTTCTTTGGCAATCAACTTATTTAGAGTATTAGTGACTTATTTAAAGCCAGTTTTGCCAGTGATGGCAGAGCAGGCCGAGGCATTTTTAAATATTGATGAATTAGATTGGCACAACCTTAAACACCCACTTACCAAGCATAAAATTAACAAATTTAAACCACTTATGTCGCGTATTGAAGATGTACAAATTAATCAAGTGATTGAAAACTCCAAACAAAGCATGCAAACAACTGAAAAAGAAACTCAAGAGGACGATATGATTCAAATTGATGATTTTGCCAAAATTGACTTGCGTATTGCCAAGATTGTTAAAGCGCAAGCTGTTGAAGGTGCAGACAAACTTCTGCAACTCACGCTTGATATTGGTGAAGCTTCCACTAAGAATGTATTTGCTGGCATCAAGGGGCACTACAATCCACAAGATTTAGAAGGGCGACTCACTGTGATGGTGGCTAACTTAGCACCAAGAAAGATGAAATTTGGCATCTCACAAGGTATGGTGCTAGCTGCAGGCAATGGAGAATCTCTTTATATTTTGTCTCCTGATTCTGGTGCACAAGTAGGTATGAAAGTTAGTTAAAGCATAACAATTACCAGTAAAATACCTTTGGAAACAATTTTTGAAGAGATGTCAGAGTGGTTGTGTTGTTCGCTTGGAAACAATTTTTGGAGAGATGTCAGAGTGGTTTAATTTGCTCGCTTGGAAAGCGGGTGTACGGTAACGTACCGAGGGTTCGAATCCCTCTCTCTCCGCCAAATTTGTTAGTAATTATTATTAAAAATTGCTAATTATTGATAGTTATCAAAGGTTTATTTTGATAATTTTTAATAAAAATTAGAGATACGTTAAAATTATTCCTAATTATTATTAAAAATTATTTCTAAATGCTAAGTAAAACGATTGTAGATAAAGCAAAAGCAAAAGGTAAGTAATGCAAAATTTACGATACTGATGGGCTTCATTTTCTCATCTCACCTGAGGGCACAAAGTCTTTCTACTTTAGATATGCGTGGCATGGGAAGCGTTTTGAAATTAAAATTGGCAAATATCCTCTATCCTCT
>NZ_CDSC02000221.1 GCF_001298715.1 Bathymodiolus azoricus thioautotrophic gill symbiont | reverse complement strand
CATCTTGGCACCATGACACGGCAATTTTCAAGCCTCTCGCATTATTAATGCACATACGAAAAAAAGAATTAGATGAGTGTTTTTTAAATTTCTAAATTATGTGGATCACCTAATTCAAAGCCAGCATGGTTGTCAATGGACATGGTTTGTGTGCCATTGCTAAAATTGAGTGTTTGCCAAGCGGTATCTGTGGCTTGGATTGCAGTTAAGGCTTTATCGGTAAAACTTAAACGATAACCATTGCCCCATAAGTGTTGTAATTGCCAAGAGGGTTGGGATTGAGGTGATAACTGCCAAATATAAATTTCTCTTGAGGCAGAGACAATCTGTTTGCCATCTGGACTGAAATTTGCACTTACTGGACTGAAATTTGCACTTAAAACTCTGTGTGTATACCCAGTAAAAGTTTGCAAACATTTACCTGCTAAATCCCAAAGTTTGAGACTGTTATCCCCTGAGGCAGAGACAATCTGTTTGCCATCTGGGCTGAAATTTGCACTCTGAACCCAATTTGTATGCCCAGTAAAAGTTTGTAGACAATTGCCTGCTAAATCCCAAAGTTTGAGACTGTTATCCCCTGAGGCAGAGACAATTTGTTTACCATCTGGGCTGAAATTTGCACTTGAAACCCCATGCGTATGCCCAGTAAAAGTTTGCAGACAATTGCCCGTTAAATCCCAAAGTTTAAGGCTTTTATCTATTGAAGTAGAAACAATCTGCTTACCATCTGGGCTGAAATTTGCACTCCGAACCTCATG
This sequence comes from Bathymodiolus azoricus thioautotrophic gill symbiont, assembly GCF_001298715.1. Lineage (GTDB taxonomy): Bacteria > Pseudomonadota > Gammaproteobacteria > PS1 > Pseudothioglobaceae > Thiodubiliella. The sequence goes on along the minus strand of NZ_CDSC02000221.1, from coordinate 1,749 downwards.
CATATGCCCAGTAAAAGTTTGCAAACAGTTACCTGCTAAATCCCAAAGTTTGAGACTATTATCCACTGAAGTAGAAACAATCTGTTTGCCATCTGGACTAAAATTTACACACAAAACCGAACCTATATGCCCAATAAAAGTTTGCAAACAGTTACCCGCTAAATCCCAAAGTTTGAGGCTATTGTCCAATGAGGCAGAGACAATCTGTTTACCATCTGGACTGAAATTTGCACTCCAAACCTTATGCGTATGCCCAGTAAAAGTTTGCAAACAATTTCCCGTTAAATCCCAAAGCTTAAGGCTGTTATCATCTATTGAAGCAGAAACAATCTGCTTACCATCTGGACTAAAATTTGCACTCCAAACCTCATACGTACGCCCAGTAAAAGTTTGCAAACAGTTACCTGCTAAATCCCAAAGTTTGAGGCTGTTGTCCAATGAGACAGAGGCAATCTGCTTACCATCTGGACTAAAATTTGTACTCGAAACCCCATGTATATGCCCAGTAAAAGTTTGCAAACAGTTACCTGTTAAATCCCAAAGTTTGAGTTTGTTATCCGCTGAGGCAGAGATAATCTGTTTGCCATCTGGTCTGAAATTTACACAAAAAACTGAACCTATATGCCCAGTAAAAGTTTGCAAACAATTACCTGTTAAATCCCAAAGTTTGAGTTTGTTATCCGCTGAGGCAGAGATAATCTGCTTACCATCTGGGCTAAAATTTGCACTCAGAACCTCATGGGTATGCCCAGTAAAAGTTTGCAAACAATTACCTGTTAAATCCCAAAGTTTGAGTTTGTTATCCGCTGAGGCAGAGATAATCTGCTTGCCATCTGGTCTGAAATTTACACTCCAAACCACACCTGTATGCCCAGTAAAACGTTTGCAAACAGTTACCTGCTAAACTCCAAAGCTTGAGTTCGTTATCCTCTGAGGCAGAGACAATCTGTTTACCATCTGGGCTGAAATTTGCATCATGAACCCATTTTGTGTGCCCAGTAAAAGTTTGCAGACAATTGCCCGTTAAATCCCAAAGCTTAAGGCTGCCATCCCATGAGGCAGAGACAATCTGTTTGCCATCTGGGCTAAAATTTGCACTCCAAACCTCATATGTATGCCCAGTAAAAGTTTGCAGACAATTGCCCGCTAAATCCCAAAGTTTGAGACTGCCATCCCATGAGGCAGAGACAATCTGTTTGCCATCTGGGCTGAAATTTGCACTTGAACCACCAATTTCATGCCCAGTTTGCATAAACTTCAACACCTCAAGCCCAGTGATTGATTTCATGGCGTTAAGCTTACGCTGCGCAGTGTAAATATGCCAGTCCAACCGTGCAGACAGTTCTGCATGTTGAAATGAAAATTGGCATTGTGTTAATGTCCACTGATACAAGCCTGAGGTTAGCACCGAATCAGAGTTCAATTCAACATCACTGTGTAGCGTTTGTATCTGACTATGACGCCAAACAGACTTATTCAAATTACTGAGTGTTAAATGCAATTTGCCAATCGTTACTGCCGTCCATTCGCTAGCAAATAATTCTGTGGCATTAATGATAAGGCGTTGGCAGTTTAAGCCAAAAATGCTTATTTCTTGCAGTTTTAGTTGACTTAATTGCACCACTTCAAACACTGGCATAGCTAATTGGTGTTTGTGCATTGTGCTGACCATATCCAGCGCTAAGCGGGCAACAGGCGTTGTACTTTTTCTTGTTAAAGTATGGATTAGCACCTGATGCAGCTGGGTTA
>NZ_CDSC02000220.1 GCF_001298715.1 Bathymodiolus azoricus thioautotrophic gill symbiont | reverse complement strand
ATTTTATTAAAAATTCTGTATTGTTGTTTAACAAGTTAAGTTTATCAGCAGGATAAGTCCTGACAATATTTTCCAGTCTTTCATACGCTTCAGGAAAATAAAATAAATTATTATTTTGATAAGTTCCTTCAATTGGGCTTAGCACATCTATTTCACCATAGGGCGGACGCATGTCAACTGGAATAACTTGAACATACCCTGTCGGGTCTGTGTATTTAAGGGGATTATTGCCCACATAAACATACAAATTCAAGCCATCAACTGCCCCTGCTGAATCAGGGCTTATCCACCTCGTTAGCCAAGGAGCTAGGTACCTAGCACCGTAGTAGGACAAGCCACTACTGTCGTCTCTTTCTTTACCTGTGTAGCGGTAGCGTTTTTGTTGCACTTGGGTTTTGTCTTTGCCAGCGATAATAGTAGTGCCACCATAGGGGTAGTAGTGTTCGTAGCTGAGGGTTTGGGCTTTGTCGTTCAACTCTAGAGTATTGGATTGCAGGTGGCTGTTGAGTTGGTAGCGGGTTTGCGTGTTGTCTTTACTACTTTCACCAAGGATGTGGGTGCCAATGTGCAGAGTGCTACTTTGTTGTTTTGCTTGGTTGGTTGCAAGATCTAGTGAGGGCAGGTAGTCTCTTTGGCTTTGTGTTTGGTTGTTAGATTCAACCACAGTGCGGACTCGCTTGCCTTGATAATCATAAACATAGTACTCTGTGGTGTTGGGTTTGTCTGCTTTAGTAAGTTTATTTAAGGTGTTGTTGTAGTGCCACTCTAGGTTACCAATATTGTTTAAGTTTAATAAATTGCCATTGGCATCAAAGTCGCTGGTGGATTGTTGGGTTTCAGTACCACGGTTGTTATTAGGGTGGATGGCGAGGGTTTGTTGCCAATCACCACTGTTTGCTTGGTGAGATAGGCTGGTTAGATTATTGCCTGTGTCGTAGGTGTAGGTTTGGTGGTAGGGTTCTAGTAAATTCATAAGAAAACACAGCGTTTTTTTTGTGATGCCAGAGGCACAGGTGCAGATAGGTTGGTTAACTTCAGTGGTACCTTCTCTATTATATTGCCAAATAGACCCTGTAAACCAGATTGTGTAAACCCTCATATTTTATAATCCCTAAAAAGGAGAAAAAACATGAGTAATACAACATTAAGAAAAAACC
>NZ_CDSC02000218.1 GCF_001298715.1 Bathymodiolus azoricus thioautotrophic gill symbiont | reverse complement strand
AACGCCCGCACCAACCGTGCGTCCACCTTCTCTAATAGCAAATCTCAAACCATCTTCCATTGCGATTGGCGACAACAACTCTACTTCCATCTTGACATTATCGCCTGGCATTACCATCTCCACATCTTTTGGCAACTGACAAGCACCGGTTACATCCGTTGTTCTGAAGTAGAACTGTGGACGGTAGTTATTAAAGAATGGAGTATGCCTTCCACCTTCATCCTTACTTAATACATAAATCTCAGCCTCAAACTTTGCATGTGGTTTAATAGAACCAGGCTTAGCCAATACTTGACCACGCTCCACATCTTCTCGTTTAGTGCCACGAAGTAAAACACCGACATTATCGCCAGCCTCACCAGAATCCAACAACTTACGGAACATCTCAACACCTGTACAGATTGTTGTTTGCGTATCTCTAATACCAACAATCTCAATTTCATCATTAACATTAACAACACCTGCTTCAATACGACCCGTTACAACAGTACCACGACCGGAAATTGAGAACACATCTTCAATTGGCATAATAAAAGTTTTATCTGTATCGCGTTTAGGGGTTGGAATGTACGAATCTAGCGCTTCAACCAACTTAAAGATTGAAGGTACACCAATCTCTGATGTGTCACCCTCTAACGCCTTAAGTGCAGAACCAAAAATAACTGGTGTATCATCACCTGGGAAATCATATTCAGTCAATAATTCACGAATCTCCATCTCAACTAATTCTACTAACTCATCATCATCAACCATATCGGCTTTGTTCATGTAAACAAGAATATAAGGTACGCCTACCTGCTTAGACAAAAGAATGTGCTCACGCGTTTGAGCCATTGGACCATCCGTTGCAGCAATAACGATAATAGCACCGTCCATCTGCGCAGCACCTGTAATCATATTTTTAACATAATCAGCATGGCCCGGGCAATCAACATGAGCGTAATGACGATTCTCTGACTCGTACTCTACATGCGCTGTTGAAATCGTAATGCCACGTTCTCTTTCTTCAGGTGCATTATCAATATCTGCATAGTCGTTGAACTCACCACCGTTAGCCTCAGCCATAACTTTAGTTATCGCTGCTGTTAGCGTTGTTTTACCATGGTCAACATGGCCAATTGTGCCTACATTTACATGGGGTTTGGTTCTTTCGAATTTTTCTTTTGACATATTT
>NZ_CDSC02000463.1 GCF_001298715.1 Bathymodiolus azoricus thioautotrophic gill symbiont | reverse complement strand
CTTTACACAATCTGGTTTACAGGGTCTTTTTTATATTATTTCAACCCAAGAATTAAACTTTAATCCTTTTGTATCATGCAATTTTATAAATTTTTTTAATTTAATTGGTTTGTATATAAATTTTTTACCGCCAAATTGATAGTCAGTTGTAAAAATTATTTTATTATTTTTTGAGGTTTTAATTAAATAATCAATAAGTTTTTTTAATTCACTCCAAACCGCTGGCTTAAATTTGAATCTTAAAAGTCCTATATCTAAAAGTAAATCGTAACAAAAAAACCAATCATCTTGATCTTTAAATCTAGTTTCCCCAATATGTAACAAAGTTCCTTCGCTTTCATTAAAGAGATGTTGCCATAAAGAGGGATCTCTATGAGATTGTGCAGGACAAGATGTCGTTAAAGCAAAATTTTTATATTCTAATTTACTTAAATCTATATTAATATTATTTATTAGAATCTCACAAGATGGCATTATTGCATCCTTTCTGTATATTCTAACCATGCATCTCGCATTTCCGAAGAGGTTAAGTCTCTGTTTCTAGTTAAACCTTTCGGAATATCTGGTTTATATTCTCTATGCATATAATCCCTAAAATCTTTATTAGTCTTATATTCTTTTTGTGCTTTTTTCTCTTCCCGCTTAATTCTTTTCTGCTCTTTTTTATCCCAATCCTCAGGAGGCTCTCCATCAGGCCTTGGCATACTAGTTCCAGCCGCCTCAGAAACATCGTCAATCTCAGGAATATCGCTCACATCATCTTGAGCACTGTCACTAACATGATTAACAATCTCTGCCCCTGCAATAACTCCTATTGCCTTTAATCCATTTTCTACAATTTTTATTGCTGAACTTGGGTCTTTTAATATAGGTGTTGCATATCTTATTATTGCTG
>NZ_CDSC02000391.1 GCF_001298715.1 Bathymodiolus azoricus thioautotrophic gill symbiont | reverse complement strand
TAAAATCTCATTAATCCGATTTCAATGCAGCCTCCTACTAAGCAAAACATTGTGAAGTTGTGGAAAATATAGAGCGTTATATTTGTTTTTATAACTACAAAAGGATTTATTTAGAGATTGAGTATTTAACACTTGTTCAGAAGACGGCTGAATTAAAAAAAGTGACTTGCATTGATTAAAGTAACACTTTTTCAATCTGCACAGATTTGATAAAGTCTTTTTGCCAATTTTTGCCGAGTTTTTGTTCAGCGATTAGCTCAATTGGGTAGATGGGCTTAATGTTAGTTGTGCTGCTGTAACGGCTCAAGCCTTGGCGGCAAGCAGGGCAGGTGGTTAGCATTTTGGTGGGTGCTTTACTTGTTTCTATGGTTGCTAAATCCTTTTTTATTTCGGCTTCTTTGCGGAATTTTACTTGCTTGGCAATATCAGGGCGAGCCACTGCAAAAGTGCCTGCTTCACCACAGCAACGCTCATTGCTAGTTACCTTTGAGTTCATAATTTCAGAGATGACAATGCTTGAATCTTTGGACTTAATTGGATCGTGGCAGGGGGCGTGGTATAGGTATTGATCGCCAGTATCATCAAGTGTTACTTTGTTTTCCAATAGGTATTCGTGAATATCTATGAGTGTTGAATCTTTGAAAATATCTGCCATGTCATAGGTAAGGAGTTGGTCAATACAAGTACCACAAGAAGTTAGTACATGCTTAATGTCTAGGTAATTAAGTGTGTTTGCCATACGATGGAATAACACACGGTTATCAATAGTGATTTCCTTGGATTTGGCTTCATACCCACCTGCACTTTGTGGATACCCACAGCATAAGTAACTTGGTGGTAATACCACTTTTATGCCTTGATGATAGAGTAGGGCGATGGTGGCTAAACCAATGTCAGAATAAAGGCGCTCAGAGCCACAACCTGGGAAATAGAACACACTTGGTGAGTCGGCATTTGATTTTTCAGGGTGAGCTAAAATTGGTACACTACTAGTATCGGTAATATTTAGCAAGCTTCGTAGTGGCGCTGCATTTGTATCAGTAGGTAGAGGTTTGTCTAAAATTGTGACTAATTCTGTAAAAAGACTGGGTTTGCCAATGGTTTTATCAGGTTGTTTTTTGTGTAACGGTTTGCTAAGTTTTGCAGCAATGTGTTGTGCCTTGTAACTAAAATCAATGAGTATTTTTTTAGTTAGGTTAATCTGCCATGGTTTGGTCATATTGAGATACGCTATTGATAATTTGGTGGCAATATTTGTATGCTTTTGTTTTTGCTTAATCAGCATACTTCGCATCTTGATGGAAACATCACCAAAATCAATATTCACCGGACAAGGGCTTGAACAACGGTGGCAAATAGTGCAATGTTCAGCCACATCATTAAACTCATCAAAATGGTTAAGTGAGATGCCTCTACGCGTTTGTTCTTCGTATAAAAACGCTTCAGAAATTAAGTTGGTGCCAATAATTTTATCACGAGGTGAGTATAGTAAATTGGCTTCAGGTACATGCGTGGTGCAAACATCCTTGCACTTACCACAACGAAGACATGACTTTATCATGTCATTGATTTCACCAATACCACTGCTTTCTAAAATCAAGGCTTCTTGCTCAACTAAGCGCAAAGAAGGGGTAAAGGCATTGTTAAGATTACCATCTGGCATCAGCTTGCCTTTATTGAAATGTCCGTTAGGGTCAATATGGTTTTTGTATTTGAAAAATTCTTGTTTAAATTCGTCGGATAAGTATTGATATTTAGTCAGTCCAATACCGTGCTCACCTGAAATCACTCCCCCAAGTTGCTGTGCTAAAATCATGATTTCATCCACTACTTTTTCAGCAGATTCTAGCATTTGTGTGTTGTGTGAGTGTACGGGGATGTTGGTATGTACATTGCCATCACCAGCGTGCATATGCGTCGCTACGAATAGACGAGCTTCACGATATTCACTATGTATTGTTTTGACTTTGTCACGAATTTCAGTAAATACATCACCCATTAACAAGTCATTCAAAGGCTGAGAAAAATCAGCAACATAAGAAATCACACGCTCGCTAGTTTGTAGTACTTTAAATCCAGCTTCTTGTTCAAGGCTTGTTAGTGCATCTTGCCACTCGTTTTCAACTCTATCAAGCAGTGATAGAGTATGATTGATTTTGTCTTTAATAAGACTGGTGCTTGCATCAATGCTGTGAAAATAACTCTTAATTGCGCCTAATGTGGCAAGTTTGTTCCCAATCGATAGACGAATGTTAATACGCTCAACACCATGAGAGTAATCCCCTAATTTATTCAGGGGAATAACCACATCTTCATTAATTTTAAAAGCGTTAGTGTGAGCGGCAATAGCTGCAGTATTGGCGCGGTCTTTCCAAAAAATTTGGCGTTTTTCTGGTGAATGTGCAACAAAACATTCACCATCTCTGTCTTGTGTTAGCGTGATGATTTTTTCAATTTGTGACTCTAATGAATCTTGCTGGTCTGCACTAATATCAAGTAGCAAAATCATTTTTGGTAATTCTGAACGAGCGGCTTTTGTGGTGTAATTGACTGCTTTGATATAGTGGCTATCAAGATGCTCCATGCCAATTAAATCAACATATTTAGAATTATCTACGCTGTCTTTAATGGCAACAATTGCAGAAACTGCACGATCTAAGTCATAACCAAAAAACTCTAAACATAGTGTGCTAGTATGCTCAAGTGGCTGGTGCAAGATGAACTGTGCAGAAGTAATAAAGCCATCACAGCCTTCTTTTTGAATACCTGGCAATCCATCTAAAAATTTATTAGTAACATCTTTGCCTAAACCGCTTTTACGCATGTCTTTAGCGTTAATCGTGAGTATTTCAGATTTTATTGGTGTGCTGGCATCTTTTTTTAAATGATGAATTTCAAAACTCACTTCCTTGAGTAATTGAATTTTGTCTTGATTGTGATTAAGGCGTTTTACCTGTAGCCAGTTACCATCAGGCATGATCATCTTCCATGACAAAAGATTGTCAATTGTTGTTCCCCATTTTAAGGCTTTTTTGCCACCTGCATTCATTGCCACATTGCCGCCAATAGTGCAAGCATCTTGCGAAGTTGGGTCAACGGCAAATACTAAGTTATTTTTTGCTGCTACTTCACTAACACGCTTGGTAATCACGCCTGCACCGACATTTACACTGTACAGCCCATCGTTGTGTTGGACTGTATCAATAAAGCTGAGTTTTTCTGTATTGATGACCGCTGTTTGTGCACTCAGAGGGATAGCGCCACCTGTATAGCCCGTACCACCGCCACGCGGAATGATTGTGAGACCTAATTTAATACAAGTTTTGATGATTTTGGCAATTTCCAACTCAGTATCTGGGGTGATAACCACAGCAGGATATTCAACACGCCAGTCAGTTGCATCGGTGGCATGGGATGAGCGTGATAGGGCATCAAAGCGAATATTGTTATTGTGCGTGACTTTAAGTAGTGCTTTTTTAATGCGTGTTTTGTTGTTTTTAAATTCACGCAAACAAGATTTAAAATCATTTACTGCTTTGTCAGCATTGTCTAATAATTCCAATACTTTTGTATTACCGTTAGCACGCAGGCGAATTTGGTTAAGACGAGAATACAGTGCTTGGGTAAGTGCCTTCCAGCGTTTTTTGTTGTTAATCAGGTCTTCTTGTAAGTAAGGGTTGCGATTCACCACCCACATATCACCCAATACTTCAAACAGCATTCTCGCACTGCGACCTGTGTTGCGATTTTCTCGTAGTTGCTCGAGTAATTTCCATGACTGTTCACCTAAAAATCGACACACGATTTCTTTGTCTGAGAATGAAGTATAGTTGTAAGGAATTTCGCGATATTGTTGCAAGTTTGTAAAGAGGGTTATTAAGCTATGCTTATTTTACTATAATAATAGTTA
>NZ_CDSC02000087.1 GCF_001298715.1 Bathymodiolus azoricus thioautotrophic gill symbiont | reverse complement strand
GTTGGGTGGTTCTATTTTTGGATTTGGGAGAAACACTATTAATAAAATTCTTACCTTTGTAAAGATAAGAATTTTTGAATTATCACAGATTCAATCTGATCCATTAGTTGGACAAATTGAAGTGGACGAGAGTTACTTTGGTGCACGGCGCGTTAAAGGAAAACGCAGTCGTGGTGCTAGAGGAAAAACTATTGTGTTTGACTTGTTAAAACGAGGTGAAGAGGTTTATGCTGAAATTATAGATAACTGCTCTGCAGCAACTTTGAAAAGTATTATAAAGGGCAAAACAAGCATTGACAGCATGATTCATTCTGATGGATAGCCGAGGGTATAATGGACTTGTAGATTTTGGTTATAAAAAGTATTTTAGGGTGCATCATGGAAAGAATGAATTCGCTAGAGGCAATTCACATATTAACGGGATAGAATCTCTTTGGGGATACGCAAAAACAAGACGGGTAAAATTTAAAGGAATGAGTAAAAATATGTTTAAATATCATCTAAAAGAATGTGAATTTAGATTCAATAATAGGGGGGCAAGATTTATATAAAATCTTGCTACAAAATTTCAAAAATAACCCGTTTAACTAGCCAAGACCCAAATTTAATTAAATCAATGATAACTGGAATAAAAAATCCTAATAAATCATTTCAGGCGACCGTTGATATGACAGTTGAATTCAGATATTAGTTTTACAAAATAAAACAGCCGCTTTTCGTGGATAACATCACAATCAAACAAGGGCGAATATGATTAAAGAATCAGTATATGAGTGTATTGGAAACACTCCTTTGGTTAAGTTACAGCATCTACCAAATGCAACAAATAGTACAAAAATTTATGGAAAAATAGAATATATTAACCCAGGGTTAAGTAGTCAGCCCTTAAAAACCACACAAAACATTGATTTATAACAATAAAACTAACAATAACCCTAGACAAATCAACCAACTTTTGTTAAAATACCCATTATTCCTTGGTCGTTTTGCTTAAAAAAATGTTAACTAAATCTAGCCCAATATCCACCCAATTAAATCTTTTTCATTCAGAGCTCTTTTCTCAATTAGATGTCAAAGACCCTTTAATACAACTAGCCAACACTATTAATTGGACAGTCTTTGATGATGCCTTTGAGCAACATTACTCTCAAAAC
>NZ_CDSC02000214.1 GCF_001298715.1 Bathymodiolus azoricus thioautotrophic gill symbiont | reverse complement strand
TAATCTTAAAACTGGGATGAATATTTTTAAAGAAATGCAGCGGTTAAAAGGGTTAAGAGATTATTGCATCCAATGAGTGGTAAAAGGATAAAAAGTAACAAAAAGCAAGAAAATAAATGCTAAAAGCGTAGATTTAAGGGGGGTTTTTAGGTTTTTATGAAAAAATATGAAAAAATATGAGGGTTTACACAATCTGATTTACAGGGTCTTTTCATTTTATCCAAATGAGCCATCAACTCTCTTTTGAAAAAACATCTTGGCATACATTAACACAAATAAACCAAATGCAACAATCCACAATAATTGAGAAATGACAATGAATTGCGGATAATATTCGCTCCAAAATAGGATAGCAATAACTCTAAATATAAACACTGCAACCAGCATAGAAAAAATAACCCCTAGTGATTTTGGCGGTGAAAAGACATTTCTACCTGTATGACCAAGGCTAACTCTACTCATCATACTGAGTGTTATAAGCCCAATAGCGATTGCAAAACTGTGTGTCGCTGTATTTTGTGGCAAGGCTATAAAATAATCGATAACGATTAATAAAAATGCGAAATTAATCATTCCATAAGCAACATACAAACCCCAAAGCAATGGTTTCCTCCAAATCCCATTATCATACCAATAGAGCATTCTGATACTGTGAATAACAAATAAAAATAGAGCGCTGATTTGTGTTATCTGCGTTTCAAAGAAAACGGTGTCGATGACAAATACAATAAATAAAATCAAACTACTCAGGTCTAAGAATTTAGAATTCTTCAATTCAATATTAGCAGACACAGCGTTTTCAATAAAAAACGGAATCAGCCTGCGTATCATCATCAAAATAAGTGCAACAACTGTATAAAAAGCAATATAAATACCTAGATATTGTCCATTCTCTAGATAACCTAAAGCACCGATATAAAATAAGATGTTAGCAATAACAAAGGTCAGTAATTTAAAAATGATGGGCAAGTTTTTCCAGTTTTTGGCTTTAACAATGGGAAGGGTTATGAGTAGTAAAGAAAAGATTAAAAAAGCTAAATCAGCAGTTAGTTGGTAAAAAATATAATCACCCCCCATTACAGACAGTACTCTGGCAACCAGCCATGCTATCCCTAAAAACAACAAAGGATAACCATTGGTGGTTTTGAGTTTTGTCCAGTTTTGTGTTGCCGTTAATAAAAACCCTACAATAACAGCCATCGCGTAGCCAAAAATCATTTCATGTGCATGCCAATAATGAGTGTTAAATTCAACGCTGATTTGCTGAGTAAAAAATAACAACCAAGTCAGCATTAAAAGCAACGATCCTATACCAGCGGCAAAAAACAAAACTCTAAAACCAGATCTTAAGAATGCGGGCATTTTGCTTTTGTCTTTTATTAAATTAATCATTATATTGAGACTTTTGCATAATTCATAATTCTCCACCCTAATTTCAATTTTTAGATTTTTTCAAAAATATTTTCAAAACCACCTGTATTTTTTCATAAAGTTCAAAAAAAACCTTATTTTCCCAGCTGTTTATTGCTTTATTTCCCTATTTTTAGTCCTTTCCCACTCATTGGGCGTAACAATCCCCTAGACTTCGCATTTGTTTAAAAATATTCATCCCAGTTTTAAGATTGTGACTCATAACAATGAGTTGCGCTCTAGTTTTGTTTCTTTCTAATCCAAGGTATCTTGCCTTGGCAAA
>NZ_CDSC02000363.1 GCF_001298715.1 Bathymodiolus azoricus thioautotrophic gill symbiont | reverse complement strand
CAGTACAAAACCAATAAATTGTACCAATTACTCAAATTTCCTCTTAGCAGTTATTACTATCAAGTCAAAGGTAAGTCGCTCAATAATAATACCAATGTCATGATTAAATTCATTAAACAAACTGCTATTGAAGTTGGACACACCTATGGCAAACGCGTTTGCACAATATTGTAAAAGCATTACCCAAAACATGAGCAGACGGGGTAATTGTTGGGACAATGCAATTATGGAACGCTTTTTTTAAAAGCTTAAAGACTGAGCGATTAAACTATCAAAGCTTTACCAATCATCAAGAAGTAGTAAAAAATGTAGAAAGTTATATTTATTTTTACAATTATAAAAGGATTCATTCAGTCATTGGGTATATTACACCTGCTCAGAAGATGGCTGAATTGAAAAAAGTGGCTTGAAATGTATCTAAGTTGATTGGATCATTACAGTTTTTAGCGGGTCGCCTCTTTTGGATTGTTTTCTAGCGAAGCAGAAAATGAACAAGCCCACCACGAAGCAGTAAAAAGATTTAAAAAATGACGAACTTTGCTCATTAAGACAAGTAGTGAAAGCCTTATCTTTGTCACTTAAGGTTCAATCAAATACGACAAAATCCCAAACACCAAATACACCAATGAAGTGGTTGCCAAGGTTGCAGCAATCACTCGGGCAAGTTTGAGATTTTTACCCAGTAGCCTATTGTTTACTATCCAAATAATATAACCAATAATAAGTGTGATAACTAAAATACGAAGGATAAACATAGCTGAATTTATTGTTTAAGGGTTTTGGTTATTTTAGTCGCTAAGGTAAGGCTAATGCCATTGACTTTTTGCATTTCTTCAACAGAGGCTTGTTTGAGCTCTTGCAAGCCACCAAAATGATTAAGTAGCGCTGCTCGGCGTGCTTTTCCTACACCTTCAATGCCTTCAAGTGCTGAAGTCGTGCGTTTTTTACCGCGCTTTTGTCGGTGATTTTTGATGGCAAAGCGGTGTGATTCATCGCGAATGTGGTTAATCAACATCAGGGTTTGGTCGTGTGGTGGTAGGTTGATTTTTTGTGTTTTGCCCTCTTTAACCAATATCAAAGTTTCCAGCCCTGCTTTTCTACCTTCGCCTTTTGCCACGCCCACGAGTTGAATAGACTCAACACCGATGGAGTCCATCACCATAATCGCTTGATTGAGTTGCCCCAAACCACCATCAATAAACACTATATCAGGTAAGGGTTTTTTATCTTTCAATAAACGCGAATAACGCCTAAAAACCGCCTGATTCATTGCTGCGTAATCATCGCCTGGAGTGATATTTTTGATATCGAATTGGCGATATTTTTTAATCTTTGGCAATCCTTTTTCAAACACCACGCAGGACGCAGTCGTTGCTTCGCCCATGGTGTGACTGATGTCAAAACACTCCATAGTGTTTGGTAGAAATTTAAGATTAAGCGTGATTTGCAATTGCTTGAGTTGTGTGCGTTTGGTGTACTTTGAAGCTAGATGTTGTTTTAGGTTCTCCTTTGCGGTTAAATCGGCAATTTTTAGAAAGTGGCGTTTGTCTTTTTGTGGTGTGTCAATAATCTTTGTGAACAACGCTTGGGCAATAAGTTTTTTATCTAATAATTTTTCACTGAGTAATAATTGCGCAGGTGTATCTTTGCCTAAATAATACAAGGGCAAAAAGGCTGACAAAACTTCCTTATTGTCTTTGCCCTTGGTGTGTTTTGGAAAAACACATTCTTGACCAATTTGCTTGCCTGAGCGTACAAACAATACTTCAACAGCGTGAATGCCATCTTGCATGGCGATACTAATAACATCTATATTACCCATACTTTGAGAGCTGTGCTGTTCTTGGATCGTGCGTAGGGCAATCATTTGGTCACGCAAGTGCGCTGCTAATTCAAATTCTTGATTTTTAGCAGCTACTTGCATTTTTTGTGAGATGTTATCCAGTGTTTGCACGCCCTTTCCTGACAAAAAAAGCGACATCATTTTGACATCTTGTGCGTAATCTTTATCGCTGATTTTATTCACACATGGCGCGCTACATAGAGCAATCTGATATTCTAAACAAGGTCGTGAACGAGAACGATAAGTGGCGTTAGTACATTGCCTAACTTTAAAAATTTTCTTTAATAAATTCAGCGAGTCTCGCACCACATGTGCGGATGGATAAGGGCCAAAAAATTGGTAATTTTTATGCTTTGTACCACGATAAAAACCGACTCTTGGATGCTTGTCATTAGTGATATAAATATAAGGATAACTCTTTGCATCTTTGAGCAGGATGTTATATCTAGGTTTGTGCTGTTTAATTAGCTCGTTTTCTAACAACAACGCCTGTGTTTCTGTGTTGGTAATCACCACATCAAAATCATCAATATTAGTAACCAGTACTCTGGTTTTATCATCTTGATGGGTTTTACTAAAATAACTGGATACGCGCTTTTTTAAATTTTTTGCCTTACCCACATAAATCACCATGCCCTGTTTATCAAGCATTTGATAAACACCGGGTTGCGATGTTAAATTTTTTAGTTTTTCTGGTGTCATCGGGTAAAATAAAAAACTTTATAAAAATGTCTATTAATTAAAAAATGATTAAAACGCTACTTATTATAGGGTCTATTTTATCGATGAATATGGCTTTAGCAACAAACAATGTCTTGCCAATTGACAACTCTAATTCACCAAGTGCAGTTGCACTTAGTATTTTCGAAAACACACTATCGTCAATTAAAAACCTTAGAAAACAACAGCAAGCCACACCTGAAAATATTAAAGTATTAATTAAAGAAAAATTATTACCTAATATTGCGATAAAAGTTTCAACGCAACTAACGCTAAAAAAACACTGGCACAATCTAAACATTCAACAACAACAAATATTCCAAGACTATATCGTAAAATCTTTAATCAAAGATTACGCCGGCGTTCTTGGCTCTTATGATAAATTTGATAGCGTTAAGATTTCAGCTGACCCCAATGTAAAACGCAAAGACGATAAGGCTATCGTCAAGTTATTTATCAGCCTTAATAATGACCCAAAGCCTACTCGTATTTCTATAAAAATGATTTATTCACAACAGTGGCGTGTGTATGATGTCGTGTTTTCAGGCGTTAGTTTGATTAAAACTTACGGAGCACAATTTGATTCGCATATTAAACGCAAGGGAATTGATAGCCTAACTGAAAAATTGACAAAAAAACTTGCAAAAGATTAAGGTTGCCTTATAAATGTATAAGTTAGTTATCCAAGGTGGTAAACCCCTAAAAGGCACCATTAAAGCCTCAGGCTCCAAAAACTCTTCATTACCCATTTTATTTGCCTCTATTTTGGCAGACAACCCAATAACGCTTAATAATACGCCACAACTTAGCGACATATCTACCACGCTCAGATTGTTAATGAGCATGGGTGCTGATTTTATTTTAGAATCAAACTCTTCCTTATTTGTTGATTCATCAAAACTCAATAATTTAGTTGCTGATTACAATTTGGTTAAAACCATGCGTGCATCAATCTTGGTGTTAGGACCTATGTTGACAAAATATGGCGAAGCTAAGGTGTCACTACCAGGCGGTTGCGCTATTGGTACACGCCCTGTTAATCTTCACTTGAAAGCATTAGAAGAGTTGGGCGCCAGTATTAGAGTTGAAAACGGCTATATTTACGCAAAAACGGATGGCTTGATAGGTGCAAATATTCATTTTGACCAAGTTACTGTCACTGCGACAGAAAATGTCATTATGGCTGCCACTTTAGCCAAAGGTACAAGCATAATTAACAACGCCGCACAAGAGCCAGAAATCTCTGACTTGTGCTGTTTCCTTAATAAAATGGGTGCAAAAATTAGTGGTATTGACACCTCAATCATCACAGTTGAAGGTGTGCCTCAATTAAATGGCGTGGAATATTCAGTCTGCTCAGACCGTATTGAAGTAGCCACTTATTTGGTCGCTGCTGCCATTACTGGTGGCTCTATTACTGTTAAAAATGCCAACCCTCAAGCGATGCGCTCAGTGCTTGGGAAGCTAATTGAAATCGGTGCTGACATTAAAACAGAAAACCAATCAATCAGCCTCAACATGAAAGGCAAGCGACCAAAAGCCGTCAGTATTAAAACGGGCACTTATCCAAATTTTCCGACCGATATGCAAGCACAATTTACCGCATTAAATACCATTGCAGATGGCCATAGTAGTATTACTGAAAATATCTTTGAAAATCGTTTTATGCACATTCCTGAGTTAATGCGTATGGGTGCTGACCTGACATTAGAGGGCAACACGGTGGTTTGTAAAGGAGTAAAATCACTCACTGGTGCACACTTGATGGCAACTGACTTAAGGGCCTCAGCATCATTAGTGTTAGCAGGATTAGCCGCCAAAGGTACTACCACGATTGAGCGTGTTTATCACCTTGACCGTGGCTATGAAACCATTGAGGAGAAATTAAAATCATTGGGTGCTGATATCGAAAGAGTGCAGGACTAAATTAATAAAAAAATTATGTTAACAATCGCATTATCAAAAGGCAGAATTCTTCAGAAAACCCTGCCATTACTGAAAAAAGCAGGATTAGAAATTGCTGATAAAGAGTTAAATTCCAGAAAATTGATTCTAGACACCAATCTTGACGAGGTTAAGGTAATCGTTATTCGTGCTACTGATGTTCCTGTATTCGTGCAACACGGTGCAGCTGATATGGGTATCGCTGGCAAAGATGTATTACTTGAACATGGCGCTAATGGCTTATTTGAATTGTTAGACTTGAATATTGCCCAATGCAAACTAATGGTAGCAGCAAGTGACAAAGAAAAATTAAAACAAGACACCTTGAAAATTGCCACCAAATATGTCAATTCTGCCAAACGCTATTTTGACGCTAAAAACCAACAAACTGAAATTATTAAACTCTATGGTGCAATGGAACTCGCACCAGTCGTTGGTTTAGCACACTGTATTGTTGATTTGGTTGACACTGGCAATACGCTAAAGGCGAATGGCCTTATACCTCTTGAACACATTGAGAATATTAGCTCTCGCCTTGTGGTGAACGCTGCGTCATTCAAAACCAAAAATGCACAAATCAAAACTTGGATTGAAAGTATTGAGAAAAATCTATGATAACCAATCTTAGCTCAACTAAGTCTGATTTTCAACACAAACTTTCCAAATTACTCGCTTGGGAAAGCGTCTCAAACAAAGAAGTTGCCAATACCGTTGATAACATTATTGCCAACATCAAAGCCAAAGGCGACGAAGCACTGATTGACTACAGTATTAAGTTTGATGGTGTTAATGCTAGCAGTATGGCAGATTTAACCCTTAATGCAACCACGCTAAAAACTGCCTTTAACAACTTAGATAACAAAGAAAAAACCGCACTACAAGTTGCAGCCGATAGAGTGCGCATCTACCATGAAAAGCAAAAACAAGTCACTTGGACTTATAGAGAAGACAACGGCACAATGTTGGGACAAAAAATCACCCCGATTGGACGAGTTGGCTTGTATGTACCTGGTGGTAAAGCCGCTTACCCTTCTTCAGTACTAATGAACGCTATCCCTGCTAGAGTTGCTGGTGTAAGTGAATTGATTATGGTTGTACCAACACCGAACGGTATTACCAACCCATTGGTATTGGCAGCAGCTTATCTCTCAGGTGTAGACAGCGTTTATACCGTGGGTGGCGCACAGGCAATTGCAGCCCTTGCTTATGGTACTCAAACTATACCAAAGGTTGATAAAATCGTCGGTCCTGGTAATATCTATGTGGCAACTGCTAAACGCGCAGTATTTGGACAAGTTGGCATTGATATGATTGCTGGACCGAGCGAAATATTGATTATTTGTGATGGCAAAATCGACCCTGATTGGATTGCCATGGATTTATTCTCACAAGCTGAACACGACGAAGATGCGCAATCTATTTTATTGTGTCCTGATGCAGGCTTTATCGCTCAAGTAGAAGCAAGCATTACTAAACTTTTGCCAACCATGAATAGAAAAACGATTATTGCCAAGGCACTTAAAGAGCGTGGTGCTTTAATCCACACCAAAGACATAACTGAGGCAATTAAGATTTCCAATCAAATTGCCCCTGAGCATTTAGAACTCTGTGTTGAAGACCCAGAATCCATGCTTGATGCTATTAAGCACGCTGGTGCAATTTTTATGGGTAGAAACACTTGCGAATCTTTGGGTGATTATTGTGCAGGCCCTAATCATGTGCTGCCTACCTCAGGCACGGCGCGTTTTTCCTCGCCACTCGGTGTGTATGACTTTCAGAAAAAATCCTCTCTAATTATGATGTCTGACAAAGGCGCAAACACGCTCGGCGAAATCGCTGCTACCTTGGCTGATGGCGAGGGTTTGCAAGCACATGCACAATCTGCTCGTTATCGTATTCAAAAATCATAAGCAATTATAAGTAAAATTATCTATGATAAGGATTATGGCAAATATTGTTCAAGTTAAAAATCCACGCACCAATCGTTATGTCAAAATTGATCGCGACAAGGGTCGTATTCTTTCACACAAAAAAACGTGATGGTCCGTATGCTAAAGTACCTGTGGCAAGAAAGCATAAGTGATTATTTACAGTCCCATTGATGGCGATGCCATCAATTATACCATTTTCAAAAATAAAAGATATAAATATGGTAAAATAATAAGTTTTTAACAA
>NZ_CDSC02000213.1 GCF_001298715.1 Bathymodiolus azoricus thioautotrophic gill symbiont | reverse complement strand
TTAATTTATTATATTATCTTTAAAAATCAACAGCTTTCTTTAGGCGCTTGAGTGTGGTTGCTTTACCAATCAACTCAGCGACCAAATCAATACTACCTGCATTGCCATTACCACTTAGTGCCAATCTAAATGGTTGTCCCACCTTGCCAAAACCAAGCGCTAATTCATCACACACTTGTTTAATAATGCCTTTAATTTCATCAGCCTTCCAAACTTCTAACTGACTTAACTTTTTCATCAAAGCCTCAAGTGGTGCTTTATCTTTAAACTGTTTATCAGCAAGTTTTTCGTCAAATACATCAAAATCTTGGTAAAACATCTTTAACCCTTCAACCATCTCTAGCAATGTTTTTGAGCGTTGCTGTAATGACGCAACAACCAATGCCAAATCCACGCCATTATCGGTATTGATTTTTTGATGTTGTAAGTACCACTGTAAATGTTTCACCAAATATTCAGGCGTGGCATTTTTAATATATTCTTGATTGAGCCACAATAGTTTTTCTTCATTAAAACTGGCTGGGGCTTTGTTAATATCTTTTAAATCAAACAACGATACAATTTCTGCCAAAGAGAACACCTCTTGGTCACCATGTGACCAACCCAAGCGCACCAAATAATTAAGCAATGCCTCAGGTAAAAAACCTGCATCCCGATATGCCATTACACTCACTGCACCATGTCGCTTTGACAAACGAGCACCATCACTACCCAAAATCATTGGCAGGTGTGCAAACTCAGGCAAATCCCATTCAAGTGCCTGATATAGATTAATTTGTCTAGGGGTGTTGTTGATATGGTCATCACCACGAATAACATGGTTAATATCCATATCATGGTCATCCACCACAACGGTTAAATTATAAGTCGGTGTGCCATCACTACGAGCAACAATCAAATCATCTAACTCTTTATTAGCAATAGAGATTTTTCCTTTAACCAAATCCTCAAAAATCACCATGTCATTCATTGGATTTTTAAAACGCACAACCTTATGATGGCCTGATGTGAGTGCTTTATCACGACAACATCCATCATACATAGCCTTCTCACCTTTTGCCATTAGCGCTTCTCGCAAGTTATCTAATCGCTCTTTTGAACATTCGCAATAATAAGCCTTATCTTCATCTAACAATTGCTGAATGACTGCTTTATAGCGCTCAAAACGCTGCGTTTGATAAAATGGACCTTCGTCATAATCCAACCCCAGCCAATTCATTCCATCTAAGATAGCATCAACTGATACCTGTGTAGAGCGCTCCCTATCCGTATCTTCAATACGCAAGACAAAATCACCCTGTTGTTTTTTCGCCCAAGCCCAAGCAAACAAAGCGGTACGCGCACCACCGATGTGTAAATAACCCGTTGGAGATGGTGCAAATCTTGATTTCATCAATCGTTGGCTTTGTCTGCTAGATCATACCAATACTGTGTTTTTTCAAGGTCTTTTTCAACTTCCTTGCCATCTTCATACAGCATACTCAGTGCATACATCGCCCCTTGTAAGCCATACTCAGCCGCCTTTTCAAACCACTCAATGGCTTTACCGATGTCCTTTTCAACACCTTCACCAGTCATGTAAGCCACCGCAATCATATGATGTGCAAAACCGTGCCCCTGATCAGCAGCTTTGACAAAATTCTCAAACCCCAAAGGCTGATTCTCAACCATACCTAAGCCATTCATCTGCATCATTCCAAGACGCCACAGACTCTCAGCATTGCCTTGCATAGCGAGTGGTGCTAATAATTGATACGCCATTGAAAAGTTCTTAGAATCAAAAGCAGCCAAGCCACTGATTAAATCTGCCTCAAAGACATCTGTTTCGTTAGAATTTGACATAATAGTTTTTATGATTTTTGAAATAGCACGATTTTACAAGATTCATACACACAAGTTACTGAATGTTGTTCAAGTACAATAACAACATTTATAAAACACAACATGTATTGGTAAATTCGCTCTCTACCACAAGCAAGCATGAACGCCACTTACCTATAATTACGAGTAATCTCTTTGGATACGGTTGATTTAATGTAATGACCTTATAGAAATATTTTGAAAAATAGCCATTTAATTTTTTCCTCTGAGAGTTAAACAATTTTTCTACGGTTTTTTTTAACCACCATTCAAATTGACAGTTTTGTTTTTATGTTGTTTTTTTACATCAATATAATCAAACTTAATTAATATTTTTTCTAGCCTCCCATCTGTTTCAATCACCACATAATTTTTAGCAATATCTTTAAGTAACACGCTAGAGGCAATATTATCACCTTTTTGATAGGCTTTTGACTTACTATTTCCGTTTTTAATAATTGCCAAAGCGCCTTTTTCTTTAAAAATAGTTCCAATGAGTGTTAAATTGAGTTGTGTTGGTTTAACTGTTTTATAATTTTTTCTAAACTCAACACCTTGAAACTCTCCAAACAAATTACGATAAGCTCTCACATCTTGAGATTCTGGCTTTAATATTGTAATATTAGTTTCTTCCATGATTGGCTTATGCATACTCGCCAACACACTCAATACTAACAGTACACAAATATAAACTAGACACAAAAACAAACATAACATAATGCCTTTTCTAACTTTTTCCTTATGCTTAAACAGAAAGCTAAAATATTTAGTTTGATTTAAAGTAGCAACAAATGATTTGATATTTAAAGTCATAATATAATCTTTATAGGACATTGTGTTCTTCACTCAATATTTCATGGGTGTACAAATGTCATCTTAACATCTACTACGCCATCCCCAACACTCTTAATATCTGCATCAACTGCCACAATATTATGCTTGTTCTTTAGCGTATTAAGCCCATTTAATAAATTAAAAAATCGTATTGAAGAACTGCTTAATACAATACGGTTGTTACTTTGGATATGAATGTTTTTGTTTTTAGCTTTTCGGTAAGTTGCTTGAATAATGCTTTTGGATTTTGCACTAGAAAGCTTAAGGTAAAACACTTTGCTTTGCAACTTCAGCAATGATGAATATATAACTTTTTCTTGTTCAAGTTGTGCTTTTAAGACACTGCCCTTATCACTCAATGAAACCATACTCAGTACAAATATTAACAGCAAAATAACAAGCCCAAACAACAAAATCAGCGCTTTTTGTTTATCAGAAAAATAACTAAAATTCATTGTTCTACCTTAAGTGTTTGTTTGTTAAATTGTAATCGTTTAATCTTTGTTTTTATCTTAATATCTGATTGAATTTTGGCAAGCAGGTCATTATCTAATTGTTCTTTAATACTCAATGTGCTGAGTTTTTGCTTAATTTGTATATACAAGTCAATAATACGCCTAACCTCTGGAAATAGCTTTTTAAAATGAATTTCATTGATATTTGATTGCGTGTTAATTTTTTTTGTTAAATTATGATTATCCAGCATTAATTGAACTGGAGAAAGCACCATTAATAATAGTAAAATAATAATGCTCGCTCGCCATTTGTAGAGTTTTTCTTTCCAATTTGAACTCCAATCAACATTTAAAAGGTTAATCTTCTGAGCGTATTTAACATTTAGTTTTTCACTCAATATTTGATAATTATTTGTAAAGAGCTCGTCTAATACCGCTTGGCTTGTTTTTCCGCCCAAAAAATCACCATAACGAAACAATACATCTTGTTCAACTTTGATGCAATACACTTTGCCTTTTTCAATCGGTAGTAGCATAAAATCAACCACGCATTGCTCAATTTTCAAACCTGTAGTTTCAAGCTTTTTTCGAAGCGCATTCATAATATTTTTGCTTATCACAACAACATCATAATATTGCTCATTAGCTGTCTTTTGCAAAAAAAAATCTAATGTTTCAATGTCATCTAACAAAACATCTTCTAGTAAAAAAGGAATGGCTTTTTTAGCTTTAGAAAAACTCATTTTTGGCACTTCAATATGGTGCGTTGAGACCAAATGTGAATCGATTGCAATGATATAAGACTGATCAAGTGCTAAACTAGCAAACTCAGTAGACTCGTCGTAGTAAATAATAGTACTGTTCATTAGATGTTTAAATAATTGCAGATTGGGCAATGTTTATCCTTGTTGAGTTGCACTGTTTTAAAATTTAAATCCAATGCATCTATTATCATTAATTTACCTATTAGTTGTTCACCTAAATTTAAAATTACCTTGACACCTTGTAGCGCTTGCATGGTGCCAAGCATACCCGCAACAGGTGCAAGAATACCATTATCAACACAATTCTCATCATTGTTACCAGTACTTGGGTATAGGCATTGATAACATGGCTGGTCTTTTTCATAGCCTTTAAACACTGACAACTGCCCTTCAAAACGAATAACAGCAGCCGACACTAAAGCTATATGCTGTGCAACGCAGGCTTGATTGATTTTAAAGCGTGTATCAAAATTATCCGTGCCATCTAGTACAACATCGCACTTCTTTACCCATTTATTTATATTATCTTCATTTAAATTTGTCAATGTAGTGATTTTAACATTAGGATTAATCGCCAACATCTTAACTTTAGCAGATTGCACTTTATCTCTACCAATATCATCTGTGTGATGGATTACTTGTCGCTGTAGGTTGGATAATTCTACTTGGTCAAAATCTGCAATGATTAAATGCCCAATACCAGCAGCGGCAAGATACATTGCAGACGGTGAACCTAAACCACCTATACCAACTAACAACACAGTTGCATTTAACAATTTTTGCTGTCCTTCTTCGCCAACTTCTGGCAAAAGAATTTGGCGAGAATATCTGAGTAAATTTTGATTATCCATAAGTTAAAATTATAGTCTATGAATGCAAAAATAATAATCAAAAAACTTAAGTCTTTTGCAACACCTGAGCGTAAGAAAACTAACGAGTGGTTTTTTAAAACTTGGCAAAGGTGAATATTCAGAACATGATAAATTTATAGGTATACGAACGCCTCAAATTAGAACAAGTAGCCAAGCAAA
>NZ_CDSC02000430.1 GCF_001298715.1 Bathymodiolus azoricus thioautotrophic gill symbiont | reverse complement strand
TTAAAAATATTTTTTTAAGCAGAAAGTTAGAAAAAAGGGGGGTGGTCCGTGCAACGACTGCCTGTGTATTGTTTTTGTTATTAGAATGGTTGAATTTCACTTTCGTTTTTGGTATTAAATTTCTTGCTTATTTTTTCTGCAGAATAGATCAATTTCATTTGCGATTTGTCATTCAATTGCTTATTATTTTTTCTGTAGAACAGTTGAATTTTCACTAGCGTCTTGTCATTGCATTGTTAATAACAATAATCTGGAATAATCGTCTTTTGGTTTAGAAAAATAGTTTAATATTCCCATGATTTGTGATAGTCAATAAGGAGAATAAATAATGTGATGAATATTGTTAAAATTCCCTTTACACTTACATAGATTAGAATCACATAATATTTGTATAACAATAATGATGGTATCAATTAATTAAGAGTAAAATAGAAAATTAAACATGAATAAGTTAATATTTGAAAAATGAAAATCAATTTTGTAAATTGTGGTTTATCACTAACGCTATGTAGGTTGGCGATTTTCTGATTGCTTCTATCCTATTGAGCTTGACATAAGGGGTAGCACTGATACAGCTAGGTCTGCTTCATACCTTGATATACACATCGAAGTTGACAGTGAGGGCAAGTTAATAAGGCAGCAGCTCCATATTGTGTATTTATCTCTCAGTTGATCTAATATCCTGGAGCTTGTAAATTCGAAAGTGATTTTTTTCACTTGATAAAGGGTTGCTGCTCACAACGAAGCTACTGAACCAAGAGTTCCAAGTGGCGAAGTTGTGTTTGTTAGCGCTGCCTGTCATTGTCCTGTGTATGGTGTTCCCAATGTAGTCATTGTATCTGGGTTATCTATTTGTGATTACCCCTACTGTTTTCTCTGTCATTTATTTCTGATATCTCACTGTTGCGACACTTCATTGTTCCGTTATTCTATTGTTGTGACATCCACTTATTATGACATTACAATATGCCGACATACATTTGTTCCTACTTCCAACTTTACATGAGCAGACATTATTTCATAGTGTACATTCAACATATTTGTTCAGCTTTCATTATTATTTACCACATTTGAAACGTGAACAACAGGTTACTAATTGTAGTAATTACCAAACTAAATGAAAATGCATAGTAAACTGCTGCACATGCTGCGTGACATTAATATGTTAATTGTCATATCGCTTAAAATGGTTCAATCGTTCATGTAACATATTAATATAGTTTTTTTTTAATGTTTTTCTAATGTTAGTTTTCCATGTATTCATTTAACGCACATATTGTTTCATATTGGTTTATTATCTTGTTTTCGTCCCAATCACAGATGAAATATTTATCTACGGATGTCTAAGACAATGAATGAATTCAGTTTGCTTGTACTTAGCTGCCGTTTCAAGCTTAGGAGTACCTGGTGGGAGGTGTGCCAGTGACGCGTCGTGCATACAAAGATATATGTCTACGTCTTTGAATTAACCATAGTGATGTACATAGTAGTCACCTAATGGAACATGACTCCGTGACCAAGTGGTTACAGCGATAA
>NZ_CDSC02000231.1 GCF_001298715.1 Bathymodiolus azoricus thioautotrophic gill symbiont | reverse complement strand
TATCACAATATTACTGAAGGTGGTAATGAATACCTACAATACAAGGTCAAATGCGACATGAAAACAACCCTCTAGAGCCTCATAATATCACAATATTACTGAAGGTGGTAATGAATACCTACAATACAAGGCGAGAACAAAGGACTTCTCCAAGTTCAACATAACCAGTCCCTAAGTCTACTAGCTTTGATTTACATGGGTATGTAGAAATGACTTATCTAAGTTCAACATAACCCGTCTCTAAGTCTACTAGTGTTGATTCCTACATACCAATGTAAATCAACACTAGTAGACTTAGGGACTGGTTAAATTGCACTTGGACAAGTCATTTTTAGGAGGGAATATCAATGTAGATTTTATTGTATGTATTAAATTAATTTACCTGTTGACAACTAAAATGCTCTGCTAATTTGAAGTTATTTTTTTTCTGTCTGTTCAACAATGGCATAACATTTAATTATATTTGAAAATAATCTTGAAAAGTCATCTTTTTGCACTTTTGCAATCTGATAAGTCATCAATTATTCTTTTTGTTCTAAAACCACTTCGGTGGCATAATGGTTAGCGTACTTGCCTCGAGTGCGGTAAATCATGGGTTCAATACCCGGTTGAGTCAAACCAAAGACTATAAAATTGGTATTTGTTGCTTCTCCGCTAAGCATGCAGCATTAAGGAGAAAGAGCAAAGACTGGTTGGCTCTGAATCCAACTCAGCGTGCTGGTCTAGTACAAGGCGGACCTCATCACCATCTCATTGAAAATTAACTTGTTCTCTCCATGACATAGCTGAAAATTTGCTGAATTGGCATTAAACAACAATCACTCACTCACTCACTCTTTTTGTTCTGCAACATTTGTAATTTTACCCTAGAATATGCCTACTTTAGAAAAGGCAAACCAGAAACATTATTATCATGTAGCAACACTACAGATCTAATTTCAGCTCATTTCTGCACAAAAATCAAAAGCTTTGTACATTTTAAGAAATTTACAATTTGAGCAATGCCCTTCTTTCATTGTAGAAGCAGGGTGGACTTTTGAATTTATTTTTGAAAGTGGACCATCCCATCCAAGTTTGGATTAATTTGGCCATATGGTATCAAAATAGAAGATTAACAAGTCAACAACTAAAAATGTCAGACAATGATGGATACCACCTAGAGACAAAAACTTACAACATCTTAAGCCAGGTGAACTAAAAATCCTTTAGACTGAAAATTTAATACTGTCCAAATAAAATTCACCCATTCTGTTTACTATTTAAAATCATGATTTTGATTTGATTTGAATTTTGGTGTTTAACGCCACTTTCAGCAATATTTCAGCTATATCATGGCGACCAGTTTTAGTGGTGGAAGAAGCCGGAGTACCCGGAGAGAGCCACCGACCATGAGCAAGCAACTGGTAAACTTTATCACTTGTGGTTGCGAGTCGAGTGCACCCTTTTTGTAATTTACAAAGCCGGGCGTGAACCCATGCCGTATTGGTGATAGGCTTGTATGAGTTGTTAGGTAATCCAACGACCTAACTCATTGAGCCACCCAGGCCCTTATTTAAAATCAAAACAAAATAACAACCACATGCACTCACATTAATTTAACTGCATTTTAAATAATTGAGATGAAAAACATATTAGAAGAATAACATTTATTATAACTTCTTGATATATCAAGAATAATTAACAACAACAAACAAATTCTCCATAAATGCACAACTTTTTTTGCTGACAATAACGATAGTCTGATATGCTTGATATCACTGGTTATACCAGGAACATTTCAGATCTAAAGAACATAAAAATAACATTATGTAGATTTAATTTTAATATGCAATCAGACTTTAGGGGATAAAAAAAAGAAAAGTGTGTGTGATCCCTACAAAATATATTATGACACAATAATAAGTCTATTTGGGTCCTAGCATGTTGCCAGGCTGAACCCATTGATCAAATTGCTCAGGTGTTAGCAACTCCAGTTTGAGAGCTGTTTCCTTGAGTGTTGACCCATTTTGATGAGCTAACTTAGCTATTTTACATGCATTGTCATAACCAATATGAGGATTAAGAGCCGTCACTAACATTAGAGATTCATTTAATAATTGACCAATTCTGTCCCTATTTGGTGTAATTCCTACGACACAGTTTTTGGCAAATGATACACACGCATCACCGATCAGTCTGATTGATTGTAGAACATTCCTGACCATCATCGGTTTATAACAATTGAGTTCAAAATGTCCATTAGATCCTCCTACTGTTACTGCTGTATTGTTTCCCATTACCTGAGCTGCTACCATGGTAACTGCTTCACACTGTGTAGGGTTTACTTTACCTGAAATAGGTACAATACAGCATTAGTATCATCCATCAGGAATTCTATCTGGGTACAACCAAATTATACTTTAATCATTAAGTACATGTACCATATATTTAAGAACATTATTGATATGACCAAATCAAAATTTTTAAGTAATCTGTGTCTGGTTGTTTTTCCAGTTTTGATTACACTGTTTAAGCTGTCCAGTAAATAAGATTGAGTGATTGTTGTTTAACCAAACTGTACAATTTTCCAGCTACAACATGTATATCCTGACGAGAACAAGTTATATTTCGATGAGATGATGTCTGCTTTGTACCATAGGCACCCATGGCATGGAATTACCAACCCCCTTCCCCTTTTTTAACTTTCTGATTACATATATATTTTCAATAAAATGTCTATTATTTCATCTCTTTTTCTTTTATTTAATTTGTTTGTGTCCATATTCATACAATCTTATGTTAACAGCAACTTACTGGTGTCGACCCTATACTACAAGGCAAGAAAGTTCGAAAGTTTATAAATCGTACAACTGCTTACTTCGTTTACATTTATTGCACCTTATTTCCATAATGTCATTCAAGCTAGAACATGTATCAATTCCTAAAAGACGTAGCTTTTCGCCTCTGTTCTTGTTTGGTGTATATGATAGCTCAGTTCTCCAGAATTTTTAAATTTTTCACTACTTTATTGCCTCATTTTTCGCATAGTACCTTTCTTATGACGGAAGTAGATATAACCCATGTGTTATAGTCAGCACACCCTTACGGCCAGTGAACTCTGGATGTAATTAACGATAGGGTAAGAAAAGTTCAAAAAACTTTCCTGGATTGTTACACATTGTCACAAAACGATGGATGAAGATCAAAATACAGCCCCAAAATAATGGTGGGAACATAAGCCAATTGTTCCCCTTGCCTCCCAGGCCCTATGCCTCTGCAATAACAAAAAAAGCTAATATCTCATACCCCTTAAGCTCCTGAAGATTGTCACATCAGATATCCAAAATAAATAACATGAATATCACATATCACTAAAACCACTAAACGTCCTTTTTTACCTCATCACTTGTTAATGATAA
>NZ_CDSC02000212.1 GCF_001298715.1 Bathymodiolus azoricus thioautotrophic gill symbiont | reverse complement strand
TTAAACCTCAATATTATGATTGACTACTTTTTTGCTAATTATTCTCGCAAAAAACTACTTAATAGCACGCATTTACCAAAACCGCTTTATCACTATTTATCGCAGCCTTTGGTTGAAGCTAAGAACTTGATTAAAGATATTGAGTTTTTGGTTTTGGATTTTGAAACAACAGGGCTGGATGCTTCTAAAGAAAAGATAATCAGTATTGGTTATACCGTTATAAAGAATTTTCATGTTTTGTCAGGCACATCTAGGCATATTTTAATCAACCCAAAACAAGAATTGACAGAGCAAAATGTTGCCATCCACCAATTAACAGATGAGGAGCTTAAGTGTGGTTTGCCGCTAAGTAAAGCAATAGATAAACTGTTATCTCAAATGGCTAATAGGGTTATTGTTGTACATTTTGACAAAATTGAAAAAGGTTTTCTTAATCAAGCGTGTCACAAATTGTATCAAATTAACACGCTACCTTTAATAATGTTAGACACTCTTAAAATTGAGCGTAGAAAAATGCAAAAAATGCAGCAATATACCCAGCCTGATGGATTAAGATTATTCAACTTGCGAGAGAAATATAATCTACCGCGCTATAAGGCACACAATGCAATGCAGGATGCGATTTCAACAGCAGAGCTGTTTTTGGCGCAAGTAGATTATATGGGTAATAAAGAAGCCATTAAGTTACGACAATTAACTTAAAAAATGCTTCATAGAAAAACAGTTTTTTAGGTATTATTCACAGATACTTATTTAAATTTATCTTACTATGTATCCAATTGCAAAATCAGACAGAGCTCCACTTATTGACGAAAAAACTTACCTGACGATGTATCAAGAATCTATTGAGAATTCTGATGCCTTTTGGTCTCAGAAAGCCAAGGAGTTTTTAGATTGGGATAAAGACTGGAGCACTACCTCTAATGTGGATTACCACACTGGTTTGATTGAGTGGTTTAAAGGCGGTGAGTTGAATGTGGCTTACAATTGTATTGACAGACATCTGCCACAGCGTGCAAATCAAACAGCGATTATTTGGGAAGGTGACAACCCTGAGGTGAGTCAAAAAGTTAGCTACCAACAGTTGCACGATGAAGTGGCAAAATTGGCTAACGGGCTTAAAAAACTCGGTGTCAAAAAAGGCGATAGAGTCTGTATTTATATGCCAATGATTTTGCAAGTGAGCTATGCAATGTTGGCATGTGCGAGAATTGGCGCAATTCACAGCGTTGTATTTGGTGGATTTTCTCCTGAGGCACTTAAAGATAGAATCTTGGATTCTGAGTGTAAGATAGTTATTACGGCGGATGAAGGTATGCGTGGTGGTAGGGCAACACCTCTTAAAGCTAATGTAGATATTGCCGTAGCCGCTTGTGATTGTGTAGACACGGTGATTGTTGTACAAAATACCAAAGGTGATGTGGCATGGGGCAATAAAGATGTTTGCTATCATGATTTGGTTGAGGATATGTCAAATGAATGTCCGTGTGAGTCGTTCGATGCAGAAACACCACTATTTATTCTCTACACTTCAGGTTCAACAGGCAAGCCCAAGGGTGTATTGCACACCACAGGTGGTTATTTGCTTTATGTTGCTATGACGCACAAATATGTTTTTGATTATCAGGACGGCGATATTTATTGGTGCAGCGCCGATGTTGGTTGGGTGACAGGGCATTCTTATATTGTGTATGGGCCACTGGTAAATGGTGCAACTACCTTAATGTTTGAAGGTGTCCCAACTTATCCTGATGCATCGCGTTTTTGGCAAGTCATTGACAAACACCAAGTCAATACTTTTTATACTGCACCAACTGCCATTCGTGCACTCATGGGTGCGGGTGATAGGTTTGTAGAAAAAACCAATCGTTCTAGTTTGCGTGTTTTAGGCACAGTAGGCGAGCCGATTAATCCTGAAGCATGGGAGTGGTATTATCACAAGATTGGTAATGGTAAATGCCCAATTGTTGACACTTGGTGGCAAACAGAAACAGGTGGGCATATGATTACTCCATTACCTTATGCAACCGCACTGAAACCTGGTTCAGCCAGTAAGCCATTTTTTGGCATTGAACCACAAGTTGTAAATGAAAAAGGCGAAGTGTTAGAGGGTGAGGCAGAAGGTATTTTGGTATTAGCACGCTCGTGGCCAGGGCAAATGCGCACACTTTATAACAATCATGAGCGTTTTATGGAAGCGTATTTTTCAACTTTTCCAGGTAAGTATTTTGCAGGTGATGGTATAAAACGAGATGCAGATGGTTACTATTGGATTACTGGCAGAGTAGATGATGTTTTAAATGTCTCAGGGCACCGTCTTGGTACTGCAGAGATTGAATCTGCTTTGGTATTGCACAAAGATGTTAGTGAGGCAGCAGTGGTTGGTTATCCGCACGACATTAAAGGGCAGGGTATTTATGCTTATGTTTCTACCATTAACGGTGTCCAGCCAAGCGATGAATTAAAAACAGAGTTGGTTAAGTTGGTGCGTAGTGAAATCGGACCGATTGCCAATGTTGATAAACTCCAATTTGCATCAGGATTGCCAAAGACCCGTAGTGGTAAGATTATGCGTCGAATTTTAAGAAAAATTGCTGAGAATGATTGTGATAATTTGGGCGATATTTCCACGCTAGCAGATCCCGAAGTGGTGAGCGATCTAATTAAAAATAAAATTTAATAATGCGGCTATGGAACAACTGCTTGTAAATCTCTATTGGATAACATTGTTAGCTGTTATAGTGTCATCAGCTTCTGGGGTTTTGAAAGCTGGATTCAAAAAGTTTGATTTATTTGGCGTCATTATTATCGCTATCACTACGGGACTTGGTGGAGGCTCTTTGCGAGATTTGCTACTCAGTAGAGAGGTATTTTGGGTTGCTGATCAGGTGTTTTTTATTGCATCGCTCTTAAGTGCAATCTTTATATTTACCACTGCGAGAATCTTTGTCATTCCGCAAAAACTTTTCTTAATTATGGATGCTGCAGGTTTGGCAACTTTTGGCATTGCAGGAACTTTGGTAGCGGTTATGATGAATATTCCACCACTTCTGGCAAGTTTTATGGGTGTATTAACAGGGGCAATGGGTGGTATTTTGCGTGATGTTTTGTGTGGCGAAGCACCTGTTGTGTTTAACTCGCAACTATATGCAACAGTTTTATGGTTAGGTTCTTTGTTGTTTATAGTTTTGTTAAACTTAAGTCAAGACATTACACTTTCAGCTATTGTTGCGGGTTTTTGTATGTTTACAGTTAGGCTTTTAGCTATTTATTTTAATATCAATTTGCCAAAGTTCCGTTTTAAATAAATCTCTGGACAAAGCAACAAATAAGTCTAATTTTTATTTTTGTAACCAAATAGCGGCTTGTTTAGCGTGTTGCATTAACACCTGCTCGTTTAAAAGAAAATAGTGTTTCTAATATCACTTTCTCAGCCCTGCTTTAGATATGGCATATTTGCCATTGTAGATAAAATTCAATTTTTTTCTAGATTTTCCAAAACCCATAGTGGCAAGATTATGCACCGTATTTTAAGAAAGATTACCGAGAATGATGATGATAATTGAGGTGATATTTCCACTGGCAGAGCCTGAAGTGGTAGAAAATCTTATTAAAAATAGCATTTAATGAACGACACAATTTTAGAAAAATATCAGAAACTACATCTTATTTTCTAATAATGCCAATATAAGATTATTTATAAAATGTGAAATTTCAGTGGATTTTTCTGTATCTTGCATCATGTTAAGTGAGTCAAACTCCCCGTTTGTGGCATTTTTAATTAATGCGAGAAGCTCTTTATTGATTGTATCTTCGTTATCTAGTTTGTATTTTTTATGTGCAAAGTTTAAAAAAAATGGCAAATTGTGTTTGTTTCCTTTTAATTTGTAAGGAGAGAGTTTCATTATGAGTAGCAGATCCCCAGTATTGAATATAAAGATCTTCCAGTTCTTGGGTAATGGACACCAAAAAATCCAATGCTTTTTCTTTATTTTTAAAAGTAATTAGTTTTTTTGTAATTGAGAATTACCCAAGAATACCATAATGGCAACAAGAATATAGAGCCACCACTGCATTATTTGGCTTCTGCAATATATTCTAATATTGTCTCTTTGTAAATACGATAAGTATCATTTGCTTCAATTTTTAATATTTTGTTTAATTCATCTTGTGAGAAATTCTCTTTACGAACCAGCCCACCAAACGCCTCTTCTAAAAAAGAGGATCCATAGCCTTCGGTATCATTTATATTGACAATAACAGGGTGTTGTCGATCTGCTTTTTTTAATTTAGGCGCTAAATATTCCGTTCTAAATTTCTCTCCTGTCCATTCTCCATCAGCATAATATCTGCCAGATGGCACATCTGAAAATTCTTTTGCAATTGATATGTTCATATGATTCCCTGTTTTGTTAAACATTGATTTGCCACTCAATCAATGTCCCCTGTAAAGGGTATTTTAATTCTTTTTGTTGTGTAGTGGTTAATTTTTCATTTTCCACTTGGAAACTGCAATACCCTTTGTTGCTAATAATAGTTAACTGACCCTGATTTTTAATAAAATCTAACAATTGTTTTAACCCCTTTCCACGGTTCGGTTCCTTTGTTTTGGTTCTAGTGT
>NZ_CDSC02000210.1 GCF_001298715.1 Bathymodiolus azoricus thioautotrophic gill symbiont | reverse complement strand
ACTCAGGATTTGAAAGAACCATTAAATGTAATTTTTCAAGGTGTAATTTTGTTTTTTGAGAAATTTCATATCGTCCAAAATCTGTTCCATGAACTTCTCCATTTCGCAGTTGCACTCTTTTTTCACTATTTCTAATTTTAAGTTTTTTAGCAAAATGACACTGATTAAAAATAAACGATAAGTCATTTTCTGTATGATCAAATTCTATTAAACATTCATCTTCAAATTTTGAATTCCAAAAAACTAAATTTGGAATACATTTACATTTTTCCATGTATTCTTTAGAATAAGCATTTGAATTACTCTTATTCTGCTCACCAACAACAAGATAGCCTTGCTTTATTGTTACTTTTTTTGAAAAAATATTATGACAAAAAAGCATTTGTAAAAACGATTTTTTTTGCTTTTTCTGATAACTTATCTGCTTCTCTTAAAAGCTCAATTAAATATATCTCAAAATTAAAGAAATATCTTCGATTGAGACATTCCTTGCTTGGACTCATACCATCTAAAGACTTAAAACATTCTATTAATTCAATAAACTCTTCCAAGGAATCTACCGCTCGATATTGCTCACCTTCTATTGTTAGACAACCTAACATTATATCGAAATTTTCGTTTCTATAAGCGCATCTATATTTTCGTTTCTATAGAAAATTGATTCTAACACAATGACTGGCTTTATTTTTGACTGACCAAATAATCTTCATAATTGCCAGAATAGTAGTTAGCGCCAGTTTCTGTTAATTCTACAACTTTGGTAGATAAAGAGGAGACAAACTCCCTGTCATGACTAACAAAGATAAGTGTGCCTTCATAGTTTTCCAGTGCAAGGTTGAGCGCCTCAATAGACTCCATATCCAAGTGGTTGGTTGGCTCATCCATGACCAACACATTTGGGTTTTGCAACATTAACTTACCAAACAACATTCTGCCCTTTTCACCGCCAGAAAGCGCTTTAATGCTTTTGTCAATATCATTTTTACCAAATAACATCTTGCCTAGAACAGAGCGCATATCTTGTATTTCTTGATTGGGTTTTTTAAATTGTGCCATCCAATCAAGCACACTCATGTCTTCTTCAAAATCGGCACTATGGTCTTGTGCATAATAGCCAATATTAACATTTTCACTCCACTTGATTTTCCCCTTGTCAGCTTCAAGCTCACCAACCAGCGTGCGTAATAGTGTCGTTTTACCGACACCATTTTGCCCAATAATGGCGACACGCTGACCCACTTCAAACAAAAAATTAATATCTTTTAACACCTCCAAACCATCAAAACTTTTGCTTAAACCTTCTACTTCAATAATGTTTCTGTGTAGTGCCTTGTCCTGTCTAAAATTAATATAAGGACTGACGCGTGATGAGGGCCTCATATCATCCAACACAATCTTATCTAACTGCTTTAGGCGTGAGGTCGCTTGCTTGGATTTAGAGGCATTCGCTGAAAACCTAGAAACAAAGTGCTTAAGCTCCTTCATTTTTGCCTCTTTTTTAGCATTATCAGTCTGCATCTTCTCTTGAATAGCGGTCGCTGCAATCATAAAGTCATCGTAATTACCCGGAAAAGTCTTTAACGCACCATAATCCAAATCCGACATATGTGTACACACACCATTTAAGAAATGCCTATCATGCGAAATAATGACCATTGTGGCTTTACGGGCTTTTAACACCCCTTCTAGCCAGCGGATTGAGTTGATGTCTAAATTGTTAGTCGGCTCGTCAAGTAATAAAATTTCAGGATCAGAGAATAAGGCTTGTGCCAATAGCACACGAAGCTTCCAACCTGGTGCGATTTCGCTCATTAGTCCATAGTGTTGGTCTTCAGGAATATCTAAACCTAAAAGCAACTCACTGGCTGAAGATTCTGCCATATAACCGTCCATTTCAGCAAATTCCATCTCTAATTCTGCAACCTTAACACCATCTTTTTCGCTCATCTCTGGCAAAGCGTAAATACGGTCTCTTTCTGCTTTAATTTTCCAAAGCTTTTCATGACCCATAATAACAGTATCCACCACACGAAAACTCTCAAAAGCGAATTGATCCTGACGCAAAACACCCAAACGCTCTCCATCACTAATGCCAACCGTACCGCTCGTTGGCGTTAATTCACCCGTTAAAATTTTCATAAAAGTTGATTTACCACAACCATTAGCACCAATCAAACCATAACGGTTGTTATCGGAAAACTTGATAGAAATATTTTCAAATAAAGGTTTTTCACCAAATTGCATGGTGATGTTAGCAGTAGAAATCATAGGTTATGTATTTAGAATTTATAAAACGCAACATTATCCCATATCAGGCGTCAGTCCAACTTAAATAAATAGAAACCTTTGCGTAAATAAGGATGATTGGCAAAATCCAATTTCTGCCCAATTGGTAATTTATTTAAACCTTGTCCTAGCAGGGCTAAGGCTGGGTTTACCCTCCTAGAGAACTGCTGGGTATCGCTGGAAAAATCGCCAAATAGGTGAAAAGTGGGTTTATGGTGATTGTTCCTATTTATACAAAGGTCTCAAATAGGATAAAATGCAAGACTTATGTTTGACACGATTGAACAAAAACCCGACAAAAAATTATTACTTGCTATTTTGGCATTAACCCTATTTGGTTGGATAATGTCATCTTCTGCTTCAGTTGGACATTTCGGTACTTTTTCTTTCGCATTCAAGCAAGGTGTTTTTATTCTTTTAGGTATTGTTACCGGTGTTGTCATCTTGAGATTGCCACTTTCATTTTTTAAAAGACACTCCCTACTCGCCTTTGGTATCACGCTTTTCTTGCTTTTTCTCGTATTTCTACCTGATATCGGTGCTGGAAAAATTAATGGTGCTTATCGTTGGATTGATTTGGGAATATTTAATTTTCAACCTTCTGAAATGATGAAGATGGTTATGATTTTATTTATGGCTAATTTCTTAGTTGAACAAGAAGAATATATAACCAAATCGTTAAAGGGTCTTTTCAAGGCTATATTTATTGTTAGCTTGTCTGGCGCACTCACGATAGCGGAAACCGACCTTGGCGCCACTATCATTATTACTGCAACGGCACTTATTATGGTGTTTATAGCAGGTTCTTATGTTAAAGAATTGTTTTATATTGGCACTATAATTCTATTTGGACTTTCTATTTTTGTTTATTTCAACCCAGCAAGATGGGGCAGAGTGATATCGTTTTGGACTAATGATTTATGGGGGAAGGATGGCGTATATCAAACCAAACAGGCTTTACTTGGTATTGCTAGAGGGGATTGGTTTGGTACAGGTCTAGGGTCTGGCATTCAAAAATACACCAAACTACCAGAGCCTCATACCGATATGATTTTTGCTATAACCGGTGAAGAGCTTGGCATTGTTGGCATGTTGTTTATCTTATTGAGTTTTGCTTATATTTTAACCAAAGGCTTTAAGATTGCTGCTAAAGCATCCAAAGATGGTAGAAAATATAGCTATTATGTTGCTTATGGTATTTGCTCATGGTTTGCTATGCAAATTAGTGTCAATATTGCGATGAATATCGGTCTAATGCCTATTAAAGGCTTTACTTTGCCACTCATTAGTTATGGTGGTAGTAGTATGATTTTTACCATCACTGCACTGGCATTGTTACTTAGAATAGATATGGAAAACAGAGCGGGTTATAGCAAACGAAAGTCCTATGTTTAAAACAACACAAAAAAAAACTATTTTAATAATGGCAGGTGGCACTGGTGGGCATATATTTCCTGCTCTAGCAATCGCTAAAGAATTAAGCACGCATTCTGTTAATGTTGAGTGGCTAGGCTCAAAGCGCGGTATGGAAAACATACTTGTGCCTAAGCACAATATCAAGCTCCACAGCGTAAGTGCCGTTGGTTTGCGTGGTAAAAATCTATTAACACTTGCCAAAGCGCCTCTTTTGTTGTTAATCGCCCTATTCCAAACCTTTAAAGTGTTTCTTAGTCTTAAACCTGATGTGGTGCTAGGTATGGGTGGTTTTGCCTCAGGACTTGGTGGCATAGTAGCATGGTTGCTGCACACCCCCCTAGTGATTCACGAACAAAACTCAATTCCTGGGACGACTAACAAAATTCTCTCCAAGTTTGCCACACAAACTTTTCAAGCCTTTGATGGTGTATTTAGTGGTGCAATCACTTCTGGAAACCCTGTGTTGTTTAAAACTAAAACGAATAGCGCTAATAATGAAAAACTTAATTTATTGATTGTTGGTGGCAGTCTAGGCTCTAAACCTATTAATGATATTGTTAGCAATCTGAAACTTGATATCAATATTTGGCATCAAACTGGCAAACAGCACTTAGAGGCTGTTAGGAGTCAATATAGTAATAAAAACGCAAAAATAACCCCATTTATTGATGATATGGCGCAAGCCTACGCATGGGCAGATGTGGTTTTATGTCGTTCTGGTGCGATGACAGTATCAGAATTAATGCTATCAGCCAAGCCAAGCATTTTAATCCCCCTACCTCACGCTATTGATAATCATCAATTTTATAACGCTAAAATTTTAGCCAATAATAATGCTGGAATATTGATTGAACAAAAAGATTTAACGCTTGAATTACTTGAAAAAACGCTACTTAAACTCAACAAAACACAGATTCAGAAAATGTCAGAAAACGCCAAAAAACTGGCAAAACCTGATGCTGCAAAATTAATGAGTGATTATTTAATGACTGTTTAACAATTGTTGATTGATACCCAATCTCTCAAATAAAATCTGATCGGTATTGGTATCCGGGTTATCCGTTGTTAGTAACTGATCGCCATAAAAGATAGAGTTTGCACCCGCAAAGAAACACAGTGCTTGCAGTGCTTCCCCCATCTCTGTACGCCCCGCTGATAGACGCACCACTGATTTTGGCATCATGAGTCGCGCCACAGCAATAGTACGCACAAACTCGCTTTCTGTTGGTGGCTCAATCGCCTCAAACGGTGTACCAGGAATTGGCACTAAGAGATTTAACGGCACACTGTCTGGGTGTTTTTCTAAATTAGCCAAAGAACGCAACATAGATGCCCTATCAGTCTGACCTTCGCCCAAACCTAAAATGCCACCACTACAGACATGAATATCCGCATTTTGCACGGATTCTAAAGTATTTAAACGGTCTTGAAAGCTACGCGTGGTAATGACATTTGAGTAATTCTCTTTTGATGTGTCAATGTTGTGGTTGTAGTAATCTAAACCAGCCTCTTTAAGGGTAAAGGCT
This sequence comes from Bathymodiolus azoricus thioautotrophic gill symbiont, assembly GCF_001298715.1. Lineage (GTDB taxonomy): Bacteria > Pseudomonadota > Gammaproteobacteria > PS1 > Pseudothioglobaceae > Thiodubiliella. The sequence goes on along the minus strand of NZ_CDSC02000210.1, from coordinate 4,005 downwards.
TGTTCTTGCGTCAACATACCCAAAGTGACGCAAGTTTCCAGCCCCATCGCTTTCACACCTTGAATCATTGGAATAACTTTATCCAAACTTTTATCGGTAGGATTGCGCCACGCAGCGCCCATACAAAAGCGTGTTGCGCCTTTATCTTTGGCTTCTTGTGCTTGCTTAAGCACCGCATCAACTTCCATTAATTTTTCACGCTCTAAACCTGTATCGTATTTAGAACTTTGTGAACAGTACGAGCAATCTTCAGGACAAGCACCTGTTTTAATATTCAACAACGAGCTAACTTGCACCTGATTTGGATTAAAGTTTTTTCTATGAAGTGTGTGCGCTTGAAACAACAAATCATTAAAAGGCAGTGCAAATAAAGCCTCAACCTCTGCCAGAGCCCAATCGTTTCTTAATTCTTTCATAAATTATCTCATCAAATAATTTTTGCTATTTTACAGACTTTTAGACATAAAAAAGCCGTGCTAAAACACGGCTTTTTTATTGGTTAAAACTAAGCTTATTAACAACTGTAATACATATCAAACTCAACAGGATGCGGAGAGGCGCGCAATGCTGTTACCTCTTCCATTTTAAGCTTGATAAATGAGTCAATCACATTATCCGTAAACACACCGCCTTGCTTTAAAAATTCACGGTCTTTATCTAAAGCCTCAAGTGCTTGACCTAATGAACCACAAACTCTAGGAATAGATGCCTTTTCTTTCTCTGACAATTCATATAAATCTTCATCCCCTGGTTTGCCTGGGTCAATCTTATTTTTAATGCCGTCAAGACCTGCCATTAACATCGCTGCAAACGCAAGGTATGGATTGGCTGTTGGATCTGGAAAACGCACCTCAATACGACGACCTTTTGGATTAGACACAAAAGGAATACGAATAGCAGCAGAACGGTTTTTAGCTGAATATGCTAACATTTCAGGTGCTTCAAAGCCTGGCACCAAACGCTTGTAAGAGTTAGTAGAGGAATTGGTAAAGGCATTAAGTGCTTGAGCATGCTTGATAATACCACCAATATAGTAAAGTGCCATCTGACTCAACTGACCATATTCATCACCATCAAATAAGTTTTTACCATCTTTGGTGATTGACTGATGAACATGCATGCCATTACCATTATCAACCGCAATTGGCTTAGGCATAAAAGTGGCTGTTTTGCCATACATATGTGCTACATTATGGATGCAGTATTTTAAGATTTGAGTCTCATCTGCTTTCTTTACCAAAGTATTATACAAAGCACCAATCTCACATTGACCTGCTGTACCTACTTCATGATGATGCACCTCAGTGACCACCCCCATCTCTTCAATGGCTAAACACATTTGTGAGCGCAAATCATGCAACGAATCCACAGGTGGTACTGGGAAGTAGCCGCCTTTAATTCTAGGACGGTGTCCCTTGTTGCCACCTTCAAAATCAGAACCCGACTCCCAGTCTGCTTCTTCAGAATTAATTTCATAAAAGGCTTTACCCAAGCCAAAACCTGTATCCCACTTGACACTATCAAAAACAAAAAACTCCGGCTCATTGCCAAAATAAGCAGTGTCACCAATCCCTGTTTCATTTAAGTAATCTTCAGCGCGCTTGGCAATAGAACGAGGGTCTTTTTCATAGCCTTTCATATCATTTGATTCAATGATATCGCAAGTAATATTCAAAGTAGATTCTTCAGTAAATGGGTCCAAGACTGCCGTTGCTGTATCTGGCTTCATAATCATGTCAGATTCATTAATTGGCTTCCAGCCAGCGATTGAAGAGCCGTCAAACATTTGCCCTTCTTCTAACTTCTCAGCGTTAATGGTGTGAGCTGGTACACTCACATGTTGTTCTTTACCTATAGTATCAGTAAAACGAAAATCAATGAATTTTACTTCGTTATCTTTTATCATCTTCATTACATTTTTTGCAGACATATCTTCTCCTATTTTTAAATTAGTTAGTTATTAGCAGTTATTGTTAAGCAGTCTGCACCGTTGCAAACAAAATTGTTTTTGTTAAAAAACAATCGCGTAATTCTACCCTATTTTTAATGCAGAATACTCAAAATATCACCTGTTTTGCAGTTTTTTCTATCCAATATCTAAGATTATCACGCCCATTATTTTCAATCCAGTCATAAACCTTATAATTTTTTTTATACAAAAGTTTTTTATAAACGCTCAAAGGGTTTTTTCTATAATTACCAAAAAAAATTAACACCCAGTGAGACCTTTACATGAATAAAAATAATCATCAAAAACCCACTTTTTACCCAATTGTCAATTTTTCCAGCGACACCCAGCAGTCCTCTATGAGGGTAAACCCAGCCTTAGCCCTGCTAAGACAAGGTTTAAAGAAATCATCAGTTGGGCAAAAATTGGCTTTTGCCAATCATCTCTATTAAGATAGAGATGATTTTATAAGGCACAATCCTTATAATGCATACTCTTATAAATATTAAATTAAAAAAGCGCTAGCAATTATGAACACCCTAGAACTTTATCACCAAACTTATATCCACGACACAGGCAACAACCTAACCCACCTTTTACACCAAGCAAACAGTAGCATCTGGCAACAAATCCTGACCATCCACCCAAACAACAACCGCGGTACTGAAACCCAGCAATCCACCAGCGACTTTGATGCCAACGGCAACTTACTAACTCTTGACAATATTGGCGACCTAGATTGGCACTACAACAACACGCTTAACCAGCTTACTAAAACAGACAAAAGCAACACTACAGAGTACTATGTCTATAACTACCAAGGTAATCGAGTTCGTACTGTAATTGAATCTGACCACCAAGCGCAAAACCAAAGAGACTACCTGCCTTCACTAGAGATTTCAACCAACGAAGCAAAACAACAAAGTAGTACCCTGCACATCGGCACTCACATTCTGAGTGAAAGCAGTAAAGACAACACACAAAACCCCACTCAAACTCGCTACCAACTCATCAGTCACCTACAGTCCAACACCTTAGAATTGGATGATCAAGCCCAAACCTTTAGCTACGAACATTACTATCCTTATGGCGGCACTGCCCTTATCGCTGGCAAAGACAAAACCAAAGTGCAACAAAAACGCTACCGCTACACAGGTAAAGAAAGAGACGACAGCAGTGGTTTGTGCTACTACGGTGCTAGGCACCTAGCCCCTTGGTTGGCAAGATGGATAAGCCCCGATTCAGCGGGTGCGGTTGATAGCCTAAATTTGTATATTTATGTGGGTAATAATCCCCTTAAATACACAGACCCGACAGGGAACGTTAAAGTTTACCCACCTAACACGAGTTTACCCCATTATGAAATAGATGTACTAAGTCCAATTGAAGGTGCTTATCAGAATAATAATTTATTTTATTTTCCTGAATCGTATGAAAGACTGGAAAATATTGTCAGGACTTATCCTGCTGATAAACTGAACTTGTTAAACACTAGTACAGAATTTTTCATAAAATCAGAAGACAGTAACGGGGGAGCGCTAATAGTTAAAGCCCTTTCTTGTCCGCCTTCTGATACTTTTACGAATATTATGAACTTTTCCACAGGGGGGTTAGTTTTTAATGCAAATTTTAAAAATATAAGACAAAATCGTCGTTCTGGCTTGAACGCAACAGAGGTAATCTCTTATCAGTATTTAGGGATGACAAAAATAGCAGGCGCATTAAATATGCTGCCTAAAACAATGCTACGCCAGTCTATAATCAACCCCAGCACACAAGAAGCAATGAGGATTTATCGAACGGATAAAAATTACTCAAGGTTTTATCGTAATTTTCTTATCGAGAGTGATAATGGCAGATCTTCTTTAAGGATTGCCAATACTTTTAGTCTTGAGGTGTCCTCTGTAGAATTAGAGGCTATTGGCAATAATATTCGCCTACATTTAAAACCAAAAATGCCTTTAATATCTGCTGAAGAACCCCTACCACCTCGTGAAGGTATGCGTGAATATTTTGCACTTGCTAAAATAAGGCGACAAAAAAACCACTGTGCCATA
>NZ_CDSC02000209.1 GCF_001298715.1 Bathymodiolus azoricus thioautotrophic gill symbiont | reverse complement strand
AATATCTTTTAGTCCTAAAGTTATTATAATGTTGATATTAACCGCCCAAAATTCATGGGTAGTTGAAAAATGCTTGTAGTTTTTATATGAGACCTTTGCATAAACAGTTTTTATACCCTGATAAACAAGTTGCCTCGTCAGTGCACAAGGTGCTACAACACAACGAAAGATTTACCTGTCTATAGACCTTGCCCACTAGCGCATTGTCGCAACTTAAGTAACCAGCAACTGAAACACCCTTACTGTGTTTTCTTTATTTAAAGATCATCACCTATAACCTGAACTTCTGCTAGAGACAGATAGTTCTTATCAAGCAACTGGACTCTAACATAGCGACCTTGTTTACCTGATGCGTCTAATTTAATAGTCTTTTTGGGATTAGGCGCAACATGAAAGTCTTGTTGATAGGTGTGGGTGCTAAAGTCTGCTTTATTAGAGATACTAACCTGGTAGTTGCTTAGTCTATTTGCACAGCAATCAGTGCGGTTGTAGATAATGATTTGATTGATCTTTTTCTTACCGCCTAGATCAACCTGCCACCAAGCACCTTGTTCATCTTTGGTGTGGGTTGTGCTACTATTTAAGAATTCACCATCAGTATTGCCATCTACTGCATAGCCAGCAACAGCGTGGATGCGGTGTGGATATATACTGGATTGTGTGGCAGGTTTTCCAAGCGCTAGATTGTAACCACCAGAGGCATATGCGCCTCCATAACTTGGGTCACCCCATGTCCTGATTGAGCCATCGGGCCTAACAGCAGTAAAGGCAAATTCATTTGAATAAATCTCAATATAACCTTTGTCAGTGGGTATGTTTTTGCGTATATTCTCTATGTTACTCCACGGATTCTCCATGTCACCCCATGCCGTAATTGAACCATCGGCTTTAAGAGCAGCAAAGGCCATACCGGTTGAATAAACCTTGATATAGTCTTTATCAGTGGGTGCGTTGAGTGCGTTTTTGCCTCCACTCTTTATGTAACCCCATGTCGTAATTGAGCCATCGGCTTTAAGAGCAGCAAAGGCATACTCATTTGAATAAA
>NZ_CDSC02000385.1 GCF_001298715.1 Bathymodiolus azoricus thioautotrophic gill symbiont | reverse complement strand
GCACACTGTAGCATATCAGTAACCGAGGCACCCCTATCCGCAGAAGTAACACAAAAATGCATATCTTTAGTTGATTTAATGGTTGATATATAAAAAACCATTCCATTTTTCAAATAGGTAATAACACCACCACATCTTTTAACAGAGAATACGTCGCTAACTGTAGGTTTGTCAAATGAAGGCAAAGATTTTGGAGTATGTCCGCTTTCCCTAATAGATATAACCCCATTATTTGAAAATATGGCGTAGTTAAGAACAGAGAGGTAATGACTTGAGAAGTCAGCAGCAAGACCAAACATCACTTGTTTGTCAGTTTGTCCAAACCTAAGAGAAACATGTCCTTCTTTAAGAGTGCCTGATGAATAAGCTATGCTGTTATGCCAGCCATCAGGATTAGAGGTGTTTACTATTTTGTCTTTAGTAATTTCACAACCCACACTTTGATCAAATGTAGGTGCAGAAGACCCCTCAGCGGCAGGATAATAATTATGTTGTAGCACATCGGTAACCGAAGCACCTCTATCTGCAGAAGTAAAACAAAAATGCATATCTTCAGTGGAATTAATACATGACACATAAAAAGTAACTTCATTTTTAAGGTAGGCAATAGTATTGCCGATTCTTTCAACAGAAAAAACATCGTCAACTGTATATTTGTCAAATAAAGGCAAAGATGGAATATTTCCGCCTTCCCTAATAGACAGAACTCCATTATTTGAAAATATGCCGTAGTTAAGAACATTGTAAGAATAAGTTGAGAAAGTATCGGAAAAACCAAACATCACTTGTTTGTCAGTTTGCCCAAACCTAAGGGAAACACGCCCATCTTTAATAACATCTGATGAATGAATATAGCTACTCTGCCAGCCATCAGGATTAGCGATATCTGTTATTGTGTTGTTATTGGTAATTTTACAACCCAAATTGTGGTCAAATACAGGTATGAATATACCTTTTTTTGAGCTAGATGTCTTAAAACGCAAAGCCAAATGATCCAAATCCGGGATGTTTGTAAAAGTAACAAGATTTTGATCAGCTGGAGCTGGTACAACGCCATCAAGTATAGATACAGGTACAGGCATGGTGAGAGTTTTTACACTTTTACTACCTTCGGCATTTACCACACTCAAAGTTACTTCTTGTGCATCGTCCGAAAAACTAACATTAACCGCCTTGGTTACTGCTTCAACGCCTTCCTTGGTGGCAACTTCATTAAAAATAATGATCAACCCTTGTTTTGTCATATCTTCAACCGAATTTCCAATGCCAATAACGACGCCGTTATACGATATTTTTCGGGTATCGGTTTGAAAACTAACTTCATTAATTTCTTTGATATTAAAGTGAGTCAGTTTTGGGTGTATTGTATTGAAGATAACATGCAAATTATTATATATCTCACAAGTAATAGACAAATCTTGACATTTTTCAAATAATGTTAAATCATAAGTTTTAGGAATAGATCCCTTAAGTACTGGCGGTGAGTCGTTTTTGGTAGGCATAAATAGCTTGTCCTTGTGTAATAAATGATAAATAGCAGTTTTTAAAAAATATATAATACCACTAAAATATTTTGAAATAAAATAATTAGTCGTTAAAAGTCTATTTTTTGTCAACTTGTGAGCCTTTCTTCTAGGAGGCAAGCCCAAATTTAACTCCTCGTAAGTAGTCGCCCCTTAAAAACCCACCCCAAACAAACCAAAACCCCCCATTTTCCAACCATCC
>NZ_CDSC02000176.1 GCF_001298715.1 Bathymodiolus azoricus thioautotrophic gill symbiont | reverse complement strand
GCCATTTAATCCTAGCTCACCATACAATTCAAAACCATCTAAATTTATTTTTTCTTTAATTTGTCCACTTGCTAACAACAAGCCAATCGCAATTGGCAGGTCATATCTACCGCCACTTTTAGGTAGATTAGCTGGCGCTAGGCTGACGGTAATACGCCCTTTGGGAAATTTAAATTGTGAGTTTATTAGGGCGCTACGCACACGCTCTTTACTCTCACGCACGGCACCTTCAGGCAATCCGACGATAGAAAACCCTGGTAAGCCACTCGAAATATGCACTTCAATGGTGACTAATGGTGCATCTAATCCTGTTGATGCGCGCGTAAATACTTGGCTTAATTGACTCATACTGCTTGCAATTCCTCCAAACTCCACCGAGGTTTAACGACAATTTCATTGCCTTTTGATACTTGTCCTTTAATAAGTCTTAGATGCCCAGCAAGGGCAATCATTGCACCGTTATCAGTACAAAAATCCTGACGTGGGTAAAATACTTGTGCATCTACTTTTTTACCCATTGTATCTAATTCATCTCTGAGTGCTTTATTTGCGCTAACACCGCCTGCCACAACCAAAGTTTTACGCCCTGTTTGCTCTAAGGCTCGACGGCATTTAATCATCAATGTTTGCGTTGCGGCCACTTCAAAGGCTTTGGCAATATCAGCTTTTTGCTCTGGGTGTTTAGCAAAGGTATTGCGTGCAAAAGTCTTGAGACCGCTAAAACTAAAATCCAGTCCTGGTCTGTCTATCATAGGTCTTGGGAATTTAAAAACACCCTCTTTGCCTTGTTCAGCAAGTGCAGCAAGTGCTGGTCCGCCCGGATAACCCAAACCTAGAATCTTAGCCGTTTTGTCAAAGGCTTCGCCCACTGCATCATCTAAAGATTCACCCAAAATTTTGTATTGCCCTATCGCTTCAACATCAACTAGCATTGTATGCCCACCAGAGACTAGTAACGCCACAAAGGGGAATTCAGGTTGCTTGTCTTCTAAGAGTACTGCGAGCAAATGTCCTTCCATATGGTGCACACCTAATGCGGGGATTTTCAAACTCCAAGCCAAAGATTTTGCCACAGCGCTACCCACTAACAATGCCCCTGCCAAACCCGGTCCAGCCGTATAGGCAACAGCACTGATATCGGTGAGTTTTATTTTAGCGTCTTCAAGCACAGCTTTAATAAGTGGCAAGACACGCTGTATATGGTCACGGGATGCTAATTCTGGCACAACACCGCCGTATTCTTGATGAATCTCAACTTGGGAAAATAATTGGTGTGCAATCAGTCCATCTTGCTGTGAATACAGCCCAATACCCGTTTCATCGCATGAGCTTTCTATGCCTAATGTGATGAAGTTAGTCACGCTGACCTAAATAAACTTCGCGCACTTTAGTGTTATTTAGGATTTGCTCCTTATCGCCCTCGGTAATAATCACGCCATCATGTAATACATAAGAATGATCACAAGTATCTAGCACTTCACGGTAATTATGGTCGGTAATCAATACACCAATACCTTTATTTTTTAGATGGAAAATAATTTGTTGTATATCACCCACAGAAATTGGGTCAACACCTGCAAATGGCTCATCTAATAAGATAAATTTTGGCTCCATTGCCACTGCTCTGGCGATTTCCACGCGTCGTCTTTCACCACCAGACAAGCTTAATCCATTAAGGGCGCGAATATGTCTGATATTAAATTCTTCTAATAATTCTTCTAAACGATTCTTTTGGGTGTCTTTGTCTAAGGCTTTATTAAGCTCTAAAACTGCCGTAATATTATCTTCAACAGATAATTTCCTAAAAACAGATGGCTCTTGAGGCAAATAACCCAGCCCTAATTTGGCGCGTTTATGCATTGGTAAATGGTCAATTTTATGGTTATTTAAAATAACTTGCCCAGAATCTGTCTTAACCAACCCACAAGCAATATAAAAACAAGTGGTTTTTCCTGCACCATTTGGCCCTAATAAACCGACTATTTCACCACTTTGCACAAAAAATGAAACACCTGAAACCACATTTCTACCTGAATAGGATTTACTAATATTGGTAACCTCAAGTGAATGCTGTGTGGACATAAAGTGTAAAATTATTTATAATGTTTAATTTTATCATTAATATATAGTCTTATGTTTAACACTAAAAATCCCAAAACTGCAACTCTGCCTGAGGCATCTATTACATCCCCCAGACCCAAACCTAGGGTGACGACAAATAATACTCAGCGCCTTAGTGCTACTAGTAGTCAAGAAAAAACCACCATTTCTCAAGGTTATTTTATTAAAGGGGAGATATCAGGCACTGATGATATCAGTGTTTTTGGCAAAGTTGATGGCACTATATTACTCAAAGAGAACATCCTTACCATTGAAAAACTGAGTGATGTTAAAGCCAGTATTGAGGCTAAGGTCGTTAATATCATTGGCCGTGTCGTTGGCAATATTAACGCAAATGAAAAAATCATCATCCATGAGGGAGGTTCTGTTACTGGTGATATGGATGCTCCAAAAGTCATCCTTAAAGATGGCTCTTACTTTAAAGGCAGTGTTTCAATGACCGAGAATAAGAAAATAGAGCCAACAACAACTAAAGAAGAGTCAAAAACTCAGACGAATAAACTTGTTTAGTTGACGCCTTAGTTTCAACCAACAATACACCTTCGTCATTCACACCACAGCACACACCTAAAAAAGTTTGTTTTTTATCGTCATAGCGCACCCGCTTACCTTGAAGGTAGTCTACACTTGCCCACTGCTTGGAAAAAGTTGTAAAACCATTCGCTTCAAAAACTTGGCAGAACTCTAAAATCTTATTGATTAAATCTTTAGTTAAATCAAACTGATTAATGGATTTTTGTGTGCTGATTGAATGTAAATCAGTCCACAGTGTTTGACAATCTATATCCACACCAATATTCACACCAATACCTATCACGACAGATTGAGTTTGGTTTCGAGTGGTATTCTTAATCAAAATTCCAGCCAGTTTCTTATCTTGATAATAAATATCATTGGGCCATTTAAGCTCTAAACCAATAGCACCGTAACCTCTCAACACTTCAAGTAGCGCCAAACCCACCACCAAACTCAAACCACTTAAATTAACCTTAGTTGAAAACACGCAACGAATAGACAGTAAAACACTATTGTCTTTATTGCTTAACCATGTTCGATTGTATTGCCCTTTGCCCTGCGTTTGTTCGCTAGCGATACACACCTGTGTTCTTGGTGAGAATTCCAACGATGAAAGATAATCATTGGTACTTGGTATTGAGTCAAAAATATGGCAATCAATATCGCCATTTAAGTGAGCGCTTATATTAGAATAATTATCCATGTTATAAGCACCAAAACCAAAGAAAGCCATACTGCCGCTGAGCCCATATCTTTTGCCGCACCAGATAGTGCGTGATACTCATCACCAATCCTGTCAACCACTGACTCAATGGCCGAATTTAACACTTCAACAATCAGCACCAAGAATACTGGTGCAATCAGTAGTACGCGTTCAATGGCTGATTCTTTCAGCCAAAATGCGAGTGATATTAACACAACACCAAACCACAACTCTTGCCTAAAGGCGACTTCTGATTGATAGCAAATTTTTAATCCTTGCATTGAAAATCCGAAAGCGTTACTAATTCGTTTTAATCCTGTGGCTTCGTTTTTCATAGTAATTTTATTTTACATCATAGTGAAACCTTTATATAAGGTGAATTCGACTCATAAACGCACCACTCCCAATTGACGAGCATCAATACCCGTCCTTTCAAAAAACACCTGATAAGGTGTTTTAAATCCTAAACATTTTCTTGGTCTAGAATTCAATTTATTCACAGCCCTAATCCAAAAATAGAAATCAAAAAAACACACAAACCCCAACTAGTATAATGGTTTCAACCAAAAAACCGCTTCACCCATTGGGTGAAAACACAAAAG
>NZ_CDSC02000207.1 GCF_001298715.1 Bathymodiolus azoricus thioautotrophic gill symbiont | reverse complement strand
TTGATGAATTAGGTAGAGCGCCTGACTTCCATTGTTTACCTGTAGGTATGCCGGTAATATTACCGCTTACTGGAAAGGTTATAGCGAATACGCCAAAGAAACCAACGGAATTGCCGCAGTAAGTAGCAATACACCTGTTATGTGTGGCTATCAAGCAGCCGGTGCTGCACCTTTCACCGCTGGAAAAATGATTGATAACCCAGAAACAATAGCAACGGCTATTCGCATTGGTCATCCACAGTCTTGGGATTTAGCGTGGAATGTACAAAAAGAGTCAGGCGGCTGGTTTGATAGCTTTGCTGATGAAAAAATCCTCGCTGCACAAAAAATGCTCTCTGCTTATGAAGGTATTTTCTGTGAACCTGCTTCAGCGACTTCATTAGCTGGCGCATTAAATGATATTGCCACTGGAAAAATCCCTGAAGGCAGTACAATTGTTTGCACCTTAACAGGTAATGGCTTAAAAGATCCTGATACGGCAATTCAACAATGTACTGAGACACACCCTGTATCGGTTGATGCCTCTTTAGATGCAGTAAAAAAAGCAATCTTAGACAATATGTAAGAATAAACTTGGGGTGAGCACTGCTCACCCTTTACTATCGTGCATACTCAATAAACTCCACTTCACACTCTCGTTAAAAACAGCCTCTATTGTTTGTAACAGGGAAGTAAAAAAATATAATCATCCAAAATATATTTATAAGCTATATTTTCCAAGCGGAACAACTATGAATTCCCCCCTCGCCCTTCTCGTAGATCGTACGAGCAAAGGGAAAGCAGAAAAACCAATCGGCTTACTTGGTTAATGAACCGAGGAATGAATAGGCTCCACAGTAACTATCTGCTCTATAACATCTTGAACCTTATGCATAGTTGAAAAATCTAACTCACAGCCATTAAACATATCCATCACCGCCCCACTTAGCAAAGCCTTATGATCGTTCGTTATATGTAAATCTTTTTCCAAATCGAAACTAGGCTTAATATCCATCACATCTAAATCAAAAATATCAGCAAGTACAAAATAAACGGTCATAGTCATCATATTTTTG
>NZ_CDSC02000206.1 GCF_001298715.1 Bathymodiolus azoricus thioautotrophic gill symbiont | reverse complement strand
ACATCGGTATCAGTTTTGCCGAAGATGACATAGGATTTACCTGCAGATGATTTGGCTTTATAAGCACCCACAATCAAATCATCTAAACCATCACCGTTGACATCGCCTGCGCTGGAGACTGACCAACCACTATAATCACCCTTTGACTCGCCCTTGATAACAAAGCCACCAATACCAGAGACAATGTTTGATAAATTAATAGCAGTATTGTCTTTTTTGCCAAACACAACATACGATTTACCTGCTTGTAATTTACCGCTTGGAGCGGCCAGATAAGCACCTACAATTAAATCATCTAAGCCATCGCCGTTGACATCACCTGCATTGGAGACTGAGTAACCACTATGATCCCTCGCTGACTCACCATTGATAACAAAACCACCTGTGCCAGCGGTAATAGTTGATAATTCAATAGCATTGGTATTGTCTTTTTTGCCAAACACAACATACGATTTACCTGCGTCTGGTTTACCACTTGGATCGGCAATAGCAGCAGCCACAATCAAATCATCTAAGCCATCGCCGTTGACATCGCCTGCGCTGGAGACTGAGTTGCCACTCATATCTTCTATAAACTCGCCATTGATAACAAAGCCGCCTTTGCCAGCGACAATGTCTGATAAATTAATAGCTTTGGTGTCTTTTTTGCCGAACACAACATGCGATTTACCTGCGTCTGGTTTGCCATGTATATCACTATCTTCATTGCCCACAATCAAATCATCTAGTCCATCGCCGTTGACATCGCCTGCGCTGGAGACTGAGTAAAGATGGTCATCATCCTGTGAGCCATCATTGATAATAAAGCCACCTTTGCCAGCGGCAATGACTGATAAGTCAATAGCAGTACTGTCTTGTGTACCGAACACAACATACGACTTACCTGCACTATCAGAACCAATAATTAAATCATCTAAACCATCGCCATTGACATCGCCTGCGCTGGAGATTGAAAATCCACCATGATTACGCATTGATTCGCCACTAATAACAAAGCCACCAGTACTTGTGTC
>NZ_CDSC02000205.1 GCF_001298715.1 Bathymodiolus azoricus thioautotrophic gill symbiont | reverse complement strand
TTTGGACTTTATGAAAAAATACAGGTAGTTTTGAAAATATTTTTGAAAAAATCTAAAAATTGGAATTAGGGTGGAGGATTATGAGTTATGCAAAAGTCTCCTAGAAATAGTTGATTTGTTTCTACCCATTGATTTGGCAATAAAGGTTTGGTTGAATCCTTGTTTATTTAGCAGGTAAATATGGTATCTTTGTTCGTAGGTCAATTGTGTATATTTTTGCATGTTTCACTCCTTTTTCTTGTCGGATTAAAGAGTGTTTAATATACCCTTTGACCGACTAATTGAGTGTTGCACTTATGATGTGAATTCAAGGTGTTTAAAGCAACAGATTTAATGAATAATAGACCTAGGAAATGCTTGGGGTACAAGACCCCATTTGAGGTCTTTGCCAAGATGACTGGCAAGGACTATTTTTTAAATGGAAGTGTTGCACTTATGGGTTGAATTCGCCATTTACACTACCTGCTCTGGTTGTACTGTAAGTTTTTATCAAGACTCGCGCCGATAACCAATCGCTTCGCTGAGATGCTGAATGTTGACGGTTTCTGAGTTGTCTAAATCAGCAATGGTTCTGGCAACTTTGAGAATGCGGTGATAGGCTCTTGCTGACAAGTGAAATTTGTCAATAGCCTCAGACAGTAGTTGTTTATCATCTTTATTTAGAGGTATGGATTTTTCTATTTCATCAGGTGTAAGTTTGTCGTTAAATTTACCTTGGCGCTTGAATTGAATGTTGTGGGCTTTTAGCACTCTTTCTCGTATAACTTCACTTGACTCTGCGCTACTATTGGTTTGCTCAAGTAGTGCTTCTTTTGGTAAGGGTGGTACGGTAAGCACCATATCAATTCTATCTAGTAGTGGGCCTGAGATTTTATTTTTATATCTATCAATTTGATCCTCTGTGCAGTGGCACTTGCTGGTGCCATCACCATAATATCCACAGGGGCAGGGGTTCATTGCACCAATAAGTTGAAAATTGGCAGGAAAAGTGGTTTGTTGGGCAGCACGGGACAAATGAATAACGCCATTTTCCAAGGGTTGACGCAAGACTTCTAAAACACTTCTTGGGAATTCTGGCAATTCATCTAGAAACAATACACCTTCATGAGCGAGCGAGATTTCACCCGGTTTGGGAATTGAACCACCACCAACCAATGCAACTGCTGAAGACGAATGATGCGGAGAGCGAAATGGGCGAACTTTTAACTGAGTTAAATCCAATCGTTTGTTGGCGACCGAATAAATTGAAGCGCGTTCTAGGGCTTTGTCATCACTAAGTGGTGACATAATTGAAGGTAATCGCTCTGCTAACATGGTCTTACCTGAACCAGGTGTGCCGACTAGAAGTAGATTATGCCCACCACTAGCGACAACTTCCAGCGCGCGTTTGGCATGGTGTTGTCCTTTAACCTGAGAAAAATCATTGTTATAAATTGTCTGCTTATTAGTTAACTTACGAACCAATTGATTAACATTGCTAGTACCTTGTAAAAAATCACAGACTTGCAATAAATGCTCACAGGGGTAGATTTTTGCTTGATTAACCAATGTATATTGAGCGGATTCTTGTGTTGGCAAGATAATATTATGCGCGTCTTGACTACTGGCAATAATAGCGGGCAATAAGCCTTCGATAGCACGCAATGA
>NZ_CDSC02000203.1 GCF_001298715.1 Bathymodiolus azoricus thioautotrophic gill symbiont | reverse complement strand
CTATTTTTGGATTTGGGATGTTATGGATTTTGCTAAGCACTGGCTATTAACTATAGGACTGCGCATTAAAGATTTTGCAAAATAATTCTGCTGTTTTTTGCGTGTCATATAACGCTGAATGTGCATTGGCATCCTCCCATTCAATGCCCGCCACACGCATCGCTTTAGCAAGCACTGTTTCACCGTAATATAAGGCTGAAAGACTTACTGTATCAATAGTTGAAAATTGATGAAATGGATTTTTGAGCTTTGTTCTGTTGCTCGCCGCAACTAAAAACCCTAGGTCAAAAAATGCGTTGTGCCCCACTAAGATTGCACGCGTACATTCTTGAATTTTTACCTCAGCACTAACGGCTTGAAAAATCTCATTCAATGCTTGTTTTTCACTCACTGCCATACGCAATGGATTATGCACATCAATGCCATTGAATTTAAGCGCTGCCGCTTCAAGATTGGCACCCTTAAAAGGCTCTATATGAAAGTGACAAATATCTTTTGGGTAAAATATACCATTCTCATTAATGCCAATCGTTATCGCACAAATCTCAAGCATAGCATCGGTTTTATTGTCAAAACCTCCAGTTTCAATATCAATCACCACAGGTAAATAGCCTCGAATACGGTCTTTAATTTGCATTACAAATTCTCTTTAGAGACGATTTTAAAAAAGATAGATGAGTTACGCTGATGGTCAAACAAGGCTTGACGATTCTTAGGCAGCTCACTAATTTCCATTTTTACAAAGCCTTGGTTTAAAAACCACTGTGCATTATGTCTAGACAATGCAAATACTTTAGAAAAATTATCAGCAAGTGCTTTTTGCATTACTTTATTTAAGAGCTTAGTTGAAATTCCTTGGTTTTGTACTTTTTCCGATACTGCTAAAGCATAAATCTCGCCCATGCCGCCTTCTTGAGAGTTTTTTAAACCTACACAGGCCACTAACTCACCAGATTGCTCTAGCAAGACAAAATCATTAATATTGTCGTTGATTTGAGCGTATGTTCTTGGCAGAATCTTGTCTTCTTTAACGAAAGGTGCGATCAATTCTAAGATTTTTTGCGCTGTATTCAATTTGTGTATTTATTAGGGGTAGAGAAAAACTTCATTTTAGTCTAAAATTTATCTCTTTTAGCAAACGAAATACTTTTATGTCTAATAAACGCAAATATTCTTCTCAGGTTGTTGATGGTTATGAACGCGCAGCAAGTCGCGCCATGCTATATCCAGTAGGTTTTAAAAAGGAAGACTTTAGCAAACCACAAGTCGGTATTGCCTCCACTTGGTCGATGGTAACACCTTGTAATATGCACATTAACAAACTGGCTGACGAAGCAGAAAAAGGTGTTAATTCTGCTGGCGGTAAAGGCGTTATCTTTAATACCATCACCATTTCAGATGGTATTTCTATGGGTTCTGAAGGCATGAAATATTCTTTGGTTTCCCGTGAGGTAATTGCTGATTCTATTGAGACAGTTGTAGGTTGCCAAGGCTTTGATGGCATCGTTGCAATTGGCGGTTGTGATAAGAATATGCCTGGTTGTATTATTGGCTTGGCACGGCTTAATCGTCCGAGTATTTTTGTTTATGGTGGCACTATTCAGCCAGGTGAAGGACACACTGATGTTGTTAGTGTGTTTGAGGCAGTAGGACAATTTGCCAACAATGCCATTAGTGAGATTGAACTGGAAAATATTGAAAAAACTGCCATTCCTGGTCCAGGCTCTTGTGGTGGTATGTATACCGCCAATACGATGGCATCAGCAATTGAAGCCTTAGGCATGAGTTTGCCGAACTCCAGCGCACAAGACGCCATCTCAGAGGACAAAAATAACGATTGCGTGCGTGCAGGCGAAGCGGTACTTAATCTTTTAGAAAAAGATATTAAGCCAAGCGATATTATGACCATGCAAGCTTTCGAAAATGCAATTACAGTGATTATCACACTGGGTGGCTCCACCAATGCGGTCTTACATCTTATTGCTATGGCAAACGCCACTGGCGTTGACTTAAAGATTGACGACTTTACTCGCATTGGTGCTAATGTGCCTGTGATTGCCGACCTTAAGCCTTCAGGTAAGTATATGATGAGTGAACTGGTTGAAATCGGTGGCACCCTACCCTTGATGAAAATGCTGCTTGATGCAGGGCTATTACACGGCAACTGCATGACAGTAACTGGCAAAACAATGGCACAAAACCTAAAAGATGTTGCACCTTACGCTGACTCACAAGAAATCATCAAGTCTTTAGACAATCCAATCAAAAAAGACTCACATCTGCGTATCTTGCGTGGCAACTTAGCACAAGAGGGTGCAGTAGCGAAAATCACAGGCAAAGAAGGCTTGAGCTTCAGAGGTAGCGCAAAATGTTTTGGTCGTGAAGAAGAAGCATTAGAGGCCATCCTAAACGAAAAAATCCAAGCAGGCGATGTTATTGTTATTCGTTATGAAGGTCCTGTAGGTGGTCCTGGTATGCGTGAAATGCTTGCCCCAACTTCTGCGGTAATGGGTAAAGGTTTGGGTGGTAAAGTAGCCCTAATTACCGACGGTCGTTTCTCGGGAGGCACTCATGGTTTCGTGGTTGGACATATCACCCCAGAAGCCTTTAAAGGCGGCGTATTAGCCGTGGTTGAAGATGGCGATGAAATTTTGATTGACGCTAAAAATAATGTCTTAGAGCTCATCGTTGAAAAGTCCATTATTGATGAACGCTTATCTAACTGGACACAGCCAAAACCCAACTATACCAAAGGTGTGCTGGCCAAGTTTGCCAAACTGGCCAAGTCTGCTTCTGAGGGTGCAGTAACCGACTGATAGATATGTTTGCTAAAAATATTAACCAGGCTCGCTATTTTTTACAAAAGGCATAAACTACAAGTAGTCGGTAAGGCGAATTTTGAAAAATATACAGAAACATAGGCAGAGCCATGCGACTGAATATTTTTTGAAATTCAACACCGTAAAAAGGAAAAAGACGAGGTAATTTAAGCGGGTATAAACACCATTTGCCTATCATCTAAATTAACCGAAGCGACCTGTATCTTGATGGTGTCACCCAAACGGAAGACTTTGCCGCCTCGTTGGCCTTTGAGTTGATGGTGAATTTCATCAAAATTGTAATAATCATCTTTCATATCACGAATAGAAATCATGCCTTCGGTATAGATGTCAGTGAGCTCAATAAAGATACCAAAGGCAGCGATACCAGAGATAACACCGCTAAAGGTTTCGCCAACTTTATCGCGCATATATTCACATTTCAACCACTGCTCAACATCTCGGGTGGCTTCGTTTGCTCTACGCTCTGTGGCTGATAATTCAACGCCTAACTCTACCATTGCCTTACTGGGTTTTCTGGTACTTTTATTGAGCACACGGTTGATTGCGCGATGTACGAGCAAATCAGGATAGCGTCTGATTGGTGAAGTAAAGTGGGTGTAATCATCGAACGCTAAGCCAAAGTGACCTTCATTAGCAGGTGTATAGACAGCTTGCTTCATGGTGCGTAAAACCACAGTTTTAATGATGTTTTCATCATCTCTGCCTTTGGCATCTTCTAACACTTTAGCGAAATGCTTGGATTCTGGTTGCACACCACCCTCCAAGGTTAAACCGACTGCAGTTAAAAATTGACGCGTTAGCTCAACCTTCTCTGCGGTTGGCTTAGGGTGAATACGGTATAAGAAATCTTCATCATTCTCAGCTAAGAACTTCGCTGTGGCTTGATTTGCCATCAGCATACATTCTTCAATGAGTTTGTGTGCATCATTGCGAGAAGTTGCCACAATATTATCAATTTTGCCATTATCATCAAACAAAACTTGCGTCTCAATACGGTCAAAGTCCATAACACCGCGTTTGGTTCTAGCACCTTTTAAGACCTTATATAGATCATACAAGGCATTTAAATTATCCATAACACCTGAATATTGCTGCGTTAACTCGCTATCGTGTTCTTCTAAAATTTTACCAACCTTAGTATAAGTCAAACGAGCGTGTGAAAACATAACTGCTGGATAAAACTTATAATCAAGTAAATTACCCTCTGTATCAATATTCATCTCACAAGTCATACATAGGCGCTCTACATCAGGGTTAATTGAGCATAGGCCATTTGAAAGCTCTTCAGGTAGCATTGGTACCACACGACGCGGGAAATAAACCGAATTACCGCGCTGCACTGCATCTATATCAAGTGCTGTGCCTTCTTCTACATAGTACGATACATCGGCAATGGACACTACCAGTTTCCAGCCGTTATTTGTAGACTCAGCGAATACTGCATCATCAAAGTCACGAGAATCTTCACCATCGATAGTAACCAACTTCATATTGGTAATATCAACACGCCCTATTTTGTCTTGTGCGCTCACTTCTGTTGGTAGTTGCTTAGTTTGGGCTAGAGTTTCTTCTGAGAAATCCACTGGAATACCATTACGGTAAAGTGCCGCCTCGGTTTCAACGCCTTCATCCATATAGTCGCCTAAAATTTGGGTGATTTTGCCTTGTGCAGGCGTTTTAAAGGTTGGTGCTTGCGTAATCTCAACAACAACAATTTGCTGCTCAGTATTCTCGTTGCTAGTCTTAGGAATATCAATATTATTGCAAATTCGCTTGTCATCAACCACCACATAAGCACCACCTTCAGAGCCAAAATGTAGACGACCTACAACGCTTTTAAGGCTCTCAAGCACTTCAACAACCTCAGAATCACCACGCTCATCAAGCATTCGTGCCTTAACTCTGTCGCCATGAAAAACCAATTTCATCTGATGCGCAGAAAGACGCAAATCCTTGCCACCTTCATCTAGCATTACAAAGCCGAAACCCCTTGGGTGCGCACTAATCGTACCAGTCATAACATCTTTTTCAGCATCAAAAATACTGTATTCACCCTCACGATTACAACTCAGTTGCTTATCGCGTACCATCGCTCTAAGGCGGTGTGTTAAAGGCTTTTTTTGCTTACCTTTAACCTCAAGTAAGTCGTATAAATCGTAGGTTGTTACTGCTTGTTTGGCTACATGTTCAAGGATGTATTCTCTTGAAGGGATTGGATTGTCGTATTTCTTTGATTCTCTGTTTTGGTGCGGGTCGCTCATAATAAAGCCTTTATTAGTTAATTAGTTATTCGTCAAATGGATGGTTTAGTATTAGTGTTTCATCTCGGTCTGGGCCTGTGGATAAAATATCTACAGGCAAGTTTGAAAGCTCTTCAATCTTGCGAATGTAGTCTTGTGCTTGTTGTGGTAAGTTGTCAAATGAATCTGTGCCAATGGTAGAAGCCTTCCAACCAGGCATTTCAATATAGATAGGCTTGGCATCAGCATAGCCTTGCGCATCATACGGTGGTGTAGTTACTTCTTTGCCATTCAGCTCATAAGCCACGCAAATTTTAATACACTCTAAAGAATCTAAAACATCTAATTTGGTCAGGCAGATGCCTGTGACTGCGTTGAGATTAAACGAACGCTTAAGGGTCACCATATCTAACCAGCCACAACGACGCTGACGACCTGTGGTAGCGCCAAACTCACAGCCTACAGTGCCTAATGTCTTACCAATAGTATCACCCTTATCAGTTTCAACATTATAAACCAATTCTGTTGGGAATGGTCCACCGCCAACACGGGTGGTATAAGCTTTAACGATACCCAGCACATAATCAATGTCTGTTACACCCACACCTGAGCCTGTTACCGCACCCCCTGAAGTGGTGTTTGATGAAGTTACAAATGGGTAAGTACCTTGGTCAATATCAAGCAATGCACCTTGTGCGCCTTCAAACAAGATATTTTCATTGTTGGCAATATGTTGATGAATTTGCTGCGTAACATCGGCAATCATCGGAATCACAACTTTTGCATGCTCTAACGCCTGTGCTAACACCTCATCATAATCCAACGCCGAAACGCCATAATAGTGCGTTAATGCGAAGTTATGATATTCCATGACATCTTTAAGCTTCTCAGCAAATGCATTGGTATCCAATAGGTCGCCAACACGCAATCCACGACGCGCAACTTTGTCTTCATATGCGGGGCCAATACCATTGCCTGTAGTGCCAATAGCAGCTTTACCACGCTTAAGCTCACGCGCATTATCAAGTGCCACATGGTAAGGCATAATCAGCGGACACGCTGGTGATATTTTTAAACGCGAATGCGCACTAACAGCAGCACTCAGTTCGCCCAATTCTTTAATGAGTGCAGACATTGATAATACCACACCGTGACCAATCAAGCATTCAACTTCTTCACGCAAAATACCTGATGGAATAAGATGTAACACGGTTTTGTTACCATCAATAACCAAGGTGTGTCCTGCATTGTGTCCGCCTTGAAAACGCACCACGCTGGATACTTTATCGGTAATCAAATCAACCACTTTACCTTTACCCTCATCACCCCACTGGGTGCCAATGATGACTACATTTTTTGACATACTTGCTTAACCCTTAATGTGTTAAAAATTTTAAATCAAATGAAAACCCTGTTGCCGCTCTTGGACGCCCGAACGACGCACTTAAACCATTGTAACGACCGCCTTGTGCCAAAGCCTTGGAATAGTTTTCATTATAAGCACAGAACACAACGCCTGTGTGATACTCATAAGCCTTAAGTTCACCAAGGTCAATCACGATTTCAACACCTGCTGTACTCAAGTTTGCGTTAATTTGTACCAAATCTTGGACGGCTGCTTTTGCCTTAGGTATATCCTTAAATAGAGTCAAGGCTTCGTCCAATACGCTGGCATCGCCTTCTAGTTTCATTAATGCACTAAATTTATCCGCGTTTTTAAGTGTATTGTTACTTAAAAATACTGCCAAGTCTGGTGCCGAGCGTTTGACAAAGATTTGTCTGAGTGCTGGTATTTGCTCATCATTTAATGCCTCTTGTGCAATTAAAGCGTCAAACACAGCCACATTTCCTAAGCTCAGCACAATCGGCTCAATGGCAAGCAACTTTAAGCTCTCAAGCATCAATACAATTACCTCAATATCAGCATCAATGCTGTTAGAGCCATATAATTCTGCACCTGCTTGAATCGGTGAGCGCGATGTATAAAAATCGTCTGCCTTAGTCTGCAAAATCGCATTCACATAACAATACTTTGAAATTTTATCACTGCCCTGCTTAGCGTCAATGCGTGCAATTTGCGGGGTGATATCGGCATGTACACCTAGCATCTTGCCACTACTAGGGTCTAGAAATTTAAAAGTCTTCTTATTAACTGATTCACTAGTCAACAACAAAGACTCAATATTTTCTACCATGGGTGGAATAACCAGTCCAAAGCCCTTATTAGTATATAAATCAATAAGTTGGCGACGCACACGCTCAAACACTAACGCTCTATCGCCAGTCAATTCATCAACCCCTTCTGGGAGTTGCCAAGTGTTCATGATTGATTATTTTATGTTTATTGCTGGATTAAAATGGCGGAAAAATTCAGTATTTGGATTCAGTACCATAATATCATTTCGACCTGAGAATGACTTCTTATAAGATTCTAATGAGCGGTAGAATGAATAAAACTTCGCATCTTTATTGTAAGCTTTTGCGTAATTATTTGCAGAAACAGCGTCACCTTCACCGCGAATTTTCTCAGAATCTCGGTAAGCATTCGCTAAAATAATCGTGCGTTCTTTGTCTGCTGCTGCGCGGATGATTTCTGCCTCTTCTGCACCCTTTGACCTAAACTCCTTAGCAACACGATGACGCTCTGCTTGCATACGACGATAAACAGAATTTAACACTTCTTTTGATAAATCAATACGCTTGATACGCACATCAATAATTTCAATACCGAACTCACTAATATCTTTCTTTGCCAATTGTTTGATATTTACCATAATCTCGCTACGCTCACCAAAAACCACATCGGCAATAGTGCGCTTAGAAAATTCACTTTTAAGGCCTGTTTTGATGATTTGTGCCAAACGGCTGTTGGTTCTTGCCATATTGCCGTTAGTTGATATGTAAAACTGCTTAGCATCAATAATGCGCCATTTCACATAATAATCAACATTGACATTTTTCTTTTCACCCGTTAAAAAACGCTCTGCAGGTGCGTCTAATGTTTGAATACGATTGTCAAACTTCACCACATTGTTGAAAAGTGGGGTTTTAAATTTGAGTCCTGGCTCCTGCTCAACAGTGATGATTTGACCTAAGCGTAATTTAATCGCTGTTTGTGTTTCACTAACTGTATATAACGCCGAAATACCAACGAAAAAAACAATGACCAAAAATACAATTGCAAGTTTTTTCATTATCTAACCTCTCTATTACGGAAAACATTTCTAATACTACCATCCTGTTTGACTTGTTGTGACTGCGACCCTTGAATAACGATTTTATTAGTGTGCGCCGCCTTATTGTCTAATAATTTGTCAATCGGTAAAACCATCATATTGTTAGCCTTTGAATCAACCACCACCTTGCTGGTATTTGCAAGCACATTTTCCATTGTTTCACGATATAAGCGCTCTCTAGTTACGCCAGGGGCTTTTTGATACTCGGTTAAAATTTTCTTAAAACGCGCAGCTTCACCTTCAGATTTGGAAACAACTTTTGATTTGTAACCCCTTGCTTCTTCAAGCATACGCGCGGCTCTACCGCGAGATTTCGGCAAAATATCATTGGCGTAAGTTTGCGCTTCATTAATCAAGCGTTGTTTGTCTTCACGCGCCTTTACCGCATCAGAAAATGCCGCTTGCACTGGCTCCGGCGGTTGAACATCTTGCATGTTAATGGTTGTAATTAACAAACCTACTGCGTAAACATCAAGCAATTCTTGGGATTTTTCCTTAATACTATCGGCAATTGCTGCGCGACCTTCAATCAAGATATAGTCCATAGAATTTTTACCAACGACCTGACGAATAGCACTTTCAACTACTTGGCGTAAAGTCAATTTAGGATTGGCAACATTAAATAAATATTTCTGCGCATCATTAATCTTATATTGAACAGCAAACTTAGCGTTAATCATATTTTCGTCTTTGGTTAACATTAACGATTCAGAGGATACATTGCCACCACGACGATTTCTAACGGCATCTCTATAACCAATTTGCATATCTTGAATAGCCTCAACATTGATGCGATTTAGACTCTCAATCGGATACGGCAAGTGCCAATGTGGGCCTTGAGAAGTTTCTTCTTGAAAGGCACCAAAACGCAATATCACCCCTTTTTCAGCAGGGGCAATAATATAAAAACCGTACCCAAGCCAAACCAGTAGAGCTAATATAGATAGGTATTTGAAAATAGGTGTTTTTGATACGATAGGTGCACCAGACTTTGATGACACACCGCCAAAAATATTACCAAATTTGTTTTTAAAATCCCTAATCACCTCGTCTAACTCTGGCGGAGTTTGATTATCGCCACCCCAAGGGTTTTTCTTATTATTAGTCATTAAACCATTCCTTGTCTATATTACAAAATCCGAGTTATTTTACATTATATATGTGCTTACAAAGATAGAGATTGCAAAGACAGCACCGTTTATTAGCCCACCTATGTTTGCGAAAAAATACCTCCCCGTAAGACTCAGTTTATCAAAATCATTTTTCATTATCATTTAAAAATCATATACCTACCCTAAAAAAATAACGAATAAAAAAAACGGGTGTGGCTTTGTTCTGTTTAATGCACCTGTCTTTTTAATGAAAGCATCCTTGTGCGTTTGCTTAATCTGATGGAGGAATTGGGTCATAAATCGAAATGCAACGAATGCTTAGACCAAAAGAACGATTCATAGTATGAAAACCAGCAGCAGCATTAGAGGCTATAAAATAGTGAGCTTCAATGTCACCATCAGAAGGAGTAGGAACAGGAGAACGAGTCCATAAGAAAACGCTAGATTGGGTATGTACAGTACCCGACATAGCGCGGTAGCCAGCAGATGGGATTTTCAAGAAGCTGGAGAAGGCCGTGGCGGCATTAGTAATATTCGTAGCCGTCATCTCTGCCTCTAGTTCTTCCTTAGAGGGTATTTTAAAGGGTGTTGGGCAGAGACCCCCACCAGCCGCACCCCAAGACTTCTCTCTCTCTTCACCTGTTGAGTCTGCACTCGTCCAATCAGAATTTTCAATAATAAATGGACCGTTATTAGCACCCGTGTTCTTGAGACTAGTGAATTGCGTGGGTGATGTGCCAGAATTTCTCTTCTCGTGCTGATCATAGGCACGCCCCCATTGGTAAAGGTCACCATAACTTTTTGTATCACTTCTGTTCTTTGCTACTTGGCTTGCTCCAAGATTTCTATCCAACCATACTCTGTTAGTATTAGGTGAATGCACCGTTTTGTATGTCACACCGGCAAACGAGTACTCTCCTGATACAAATTCATGCACATCAGTGACTGTAACTTTTAGATCTTTAGAGGCTGTGTTTTTATCAGAATCAGTTGCAATAATCGTTACTTCATAAACATTATTTATGTCTTCATCTAATGGATTTTCATAGTCTCTTTTACTCATTGAGATAACACCCGTTGTAGCACTAATAGTGAACATACTTGCATCCTTGCCACCTATAGCCCAAGTAACGACGCCCACTCTAGGGTCACCAGTTAAAGTTGGGGCTGGGCTTGTGAATGCATCCTTCTCAGCAACACTTGCTACAGCAACGAGATTAATCTTAAAGCTTGCTGTAGATCGGGAGTTGATAATCTCAAGTATTTCTTGTCTGCTGTCTTTCTTTGTTTGATCTTTTTCTGTTGCAATTCTAAGG
>NZ_CDSC02000202.1 GCF_001298715.1 Bathymodiolus azoricus thioautotrophic gill symbiont | reverse complement strand
TTTTGTTGCTACTAAACTCCGTCTGATTGATTGTTTTTTGTTGTGCAATGTCTAGCTTTAATTGTTTAATACTCAAATTACTTTTAGCAAAATAACCCAACATCTCTTGTCGAGATTGCATTGTATTTTCTCGTAAGTAGAGCATTGCAAAGCCACGCTCATTTTGTAATGCGTGAAATGTATTGCTAAGTATTTGTAATTGCCGCATGATTAAGTAATATTATGTGATATAAATCACACTTTTGATAAAAAGGCATATTTTAAATCTAAAAACAAGCAAATAGAATATAAACTTAGAAAAAATTAAATAAGATTAACTATGGGTATCTCTACAATTAAAAGTCAAACTGCGCAAGCCAATTCTGTTTTAGCAGCGAATACTATTGCATTTACAGCATGTTTTGCTGTGTGGGTAATGTTCTCAATTATTGGTATTCCAATCAAAGAATTATTGCAATTATCAGAAACTCAATTTGGCTTGTTGGTGGCTACCCCTATTCTCACAGGTTCACTATTTAGATTGCCAGTGGGTATGTTGACTGACAGAATTGGCGGTCGCATTGTTTATTTCATCCTGATACTTGCCATGATTATTCCGCTGTGGTTTATTGGCGATGCAACGCAGTATTGGCAATTCTTAGTATTGGGTCTATTTGTGGGTATTGCAGGAGCTTCATTTTCAGTGGGTATCGCTTATACTGCCAAATGGTTTGACAAAGGACATCAAGGCTTTGCCATGGGTATTTTTGGCGCAGGAAATGCAGGGGCAGCATTAACTAAGTTTATTGCGCCTTCGTTGGTAGTGGCTTATGGTTGGCAAGCAGTGCCGAAGATTTATGCAGTCGCTATGATTGTCGTTGTCATTATGTATTGGATGTTTACTTATGAAGACCCAAAACATAAAGTTGCCTCAACAGTTACTATGAAAGATCAATTAAAAGCATTGAATGATCCAAAACTTTGGAAATATATGCAGTATTATTCTTTGGTATTTGGTGGTTTTGTCGCCCTGTCCTTATGGATGACAAAGTATTACATTAATGAGTATGGGTTTAAACTAACCACTGCAGCATTGCTAGCGGCAGTTTTTGTATTGCCTTCAGGTGTTATTCGTGCGTTGGGTGGATGGTTTTCGGATAAATATGGCGCTTATAAAGTAACCTGGTGGGTGATGTGGACTTCATTGATTTGTTTATTTTTCTTATCTTACCCACAACTTCTTTAGTTATTAAAACAACCACAGGCGAAGCAATGTTTGATTTAAGCTTAAATGTTTGGGTGTTTACTACTTTTTTGTTTGTGCTTGGTATCGCTTGGGGTTTTGGCAAGGCATCTGTGTTTAAATTCTTATCAGATGAATATTCTGACAATATGGGTGTAGTTTCTGGCATTGTTGGTTTGGCTGGTGGCATGGGTGGCTTCTTACTGCCTATTATGTTTGGTATGTTGATTGACTATATAGGTATTAATAGTGTGATATTTATGTTGTTGTATGGTGCAACAGCAGTTTCTTTGATTTGGATGTACTTTACATTTGGCAAAGAACAAAAGGCAAAAAATATTGCAGCAGCAATATCAAATAAATAATTTTTAAATAAAGGAGTCCGTGATGTCTCAAGATATAAAAAACTGGAACCCAGATGATTCATCTGAGTGGGAAAGCACAGGCAAGGCAATTGCCAATCGTAATTTATGGATATCTATTCCAAGTTTATTATCAGGTTTTGCTGTATGGTTAATGTGGGGTATTATCACGGTGCAAATGTTAAATACGAGTTACGGTGGTTTTGATAAATCTCAGCTATTTACTTTAGCGGCGATTGCAGGTTTGTCTGGTGCCACTTTAAGGATTCCATCAACCTTCTTTATTCGTTTAGCAGGTGGTAGAAACACCATTTTCTTGACCACTTCACTTTTGATATTGCCAGCACTGGGTTTAGGTATGGCTTTATCAAACCCTGATACACCATTTTGGACATTCCAAGTTTTAGCTTTATTATCTGGTTTTGGTGGTGGTAATTTTGCCTCTTCAATGTCTAATATCTCATTCTTTTTTCCAAAGAAAATTCAAGGTTATTCGTTAGGTATGAATGCTGGTTTAGGTAACTTCGGTGTAACCACTATGCAAATTGTGATTCCATTAGTGATGACCCTTGCAGTGTTGGGCAATCCAACAGAATTGCAAATCTCCTCAGGCACTTTGATTGGCAAGATTTCTGCCGGCACTGATACCTATTTGCAAAATGCAGGTTATGTTTGGTTGATTATTTTAATTCCACTTGCTATTGCCTCTTGGTTAGGTATGAATAATATTATCGAGGAGCATGTTTCTCCTAAGATTGGATCAACTTTAGGTGCGTTTATTAAAATTATTGTGATGTTAATTTTAGGTCTTGCAACTGCGGCTTTTGGTTTGTGGTTAATGTTGCCTGAAGTCGCATATGGTTCTGGACTAATGGTAAGTAAATGGGTGGCATTGCCTATTATTATTACCTTAACAGTGTTTTTATTAAAGTTTTTACCTTTAGGTGTTGATTATAAAGAAGGTTTAAAGCGTCAATATAAAATTTTTAAAAACAAGCATACTTGGGCGATGACGATTATTTATGTAATGACATTTGGATCTTTTATTGGCTATGCTGCGACGCTAGCTTTATCTATCAAAGTTATTTTTGGTTTTCAACATATTATGGTTGATGGTGTTATGAAGCATAATGCTGTCAATCCGAATGGACCTTCAGCGCTCACTTACGCTTGGATGGGTGCTTTTGTTGGTGCGCTTATTAGACCTCTTGGTGGCATAATTGCCGATAAGATTGGCGGTGCAAAGGTAACACAGATCATCTCTGGTGTGATGGTGTTATCCGCATTAGGTGTTGCTTACTTTATGAAGCAAGCTTATGCCAGTGCAACACCAGAAGAATTCTTCTGGCCATTTTTAATATTATTTGTGGTGTTATTCGCAATGACAGGTTTAGGTAACGGCTCTACTTTTAGAACAATTTCTCAAGTGTTTAACAAAGAGCAGGCTGGTCCAGTTCTAGGTTGGACATCTGCAGTAGCCGCTTATGGTGCATTCATCATTCCTAAAGTATTTGGTGAGCAAATTAAACTAACAACACCTGAAAATGCACTGTATGGTTTTGCAGTATTTTACGGTATATGTATGGTTATTAATTGGTGGTTTTATTTGCGTAAGAATGCTGAATTCCACAACCCATAATTTTATAGGTTAGTTAATAAAAAGCAATTTATAGGAGAGAGAAAATGAGTCATTTATTAGATAGAGTATCTTTTTTTACCAAGACAAAACCTGAAGAGTTTTCTGATGGACACGGTAAGTTAGTGCATGAGAATAGGGATTGGGAAAGAGCTTATCGTAATCGCTGGGCACATGATAAAGTTGTGCGTTCAACCCATGGTGTGAATTGCACAGGTTCATGTAGTTGGAAAATTTATGTAAAAAATGGATTGGTAACTTGGGAAACGCAGCAAACGAATTATCCGCGAACACGTCCAGATTTGCCAGACCATGAGCCTAGAGGCTGCCAAAGAGGTGCAACCTATTCGTGGTATCTGTACAGTGCTACTCGTCTTAAATATCCTTTAATTCGTTCTAGATTATTGCGCATTTGGCGTAGCGCTAAAGAACAACACAGTGACCCAGTTAATGCCTGGAAGTCTATTATGGAGGATAAAGAAAAATCGCAGGAATACAAGAAAGTTCGTGGATTAGGTGGCATGATTCGTGCTGACTGGGATGAAGTTAATGAAATTATTGCAGCCTCTAATATCTATACTGCAAAAACTTATGGTCCAGATAGGGTGGTTGGTTTTTCTCCAATTCCTGCGATGTCAATGGTGTCTTATGCAGCGGGTTCTCGTTATTTATCACTCATTGGCGGCACTTGTTTAAGTTTCTACGATTGGTATTGCGACCTGCCACCATCATCTCCGCAAACTTGGGGCGAACAAACTGATGTACCAGAGAGTGCTGACTGGTATAACTCTTCTTACATTATGGCGTGGGGTTCTAATGTGCCTCAAACCCGTACACCAGATGCACACTTCTTTACAGAAACGCGTTATAACGGCACTAAAACAATTGCAGTAACACCAGACTTTAGTGAGGTCGCCAAGCTTTCTGATGAGTGGATGAGTCCAACTCAAGGCACAGATGCTGCTTTGGCAATGACAATGGGTCATGTTATTTTAAAAGAGTATCACCTTAACAATAAGAGTGAATACTTTACCAGCTATATCAAGCAATATACGGATATGTCATTCTTGGTCATGTTAGAAGAAAAACAAGGTGTGCTTGCAGCTGGCAGAACACTGAGAGCTTCAGATATTGATGATAGCTTAGGTGAAAAAAATAATACCGAATGGAAGCCACTATTGATTGATAGTACTACCAATAAAATGGTTGTGCCAACGGGAACAATTGGTTCTAGATGGG
This sequence comes from Bathymodiolus azoricus thioautotrophic gill symbiont, assembly GCF_001298715.1. GTDB lineage: Bacteria > Pseudomonadota > Gammaproteobacteria > PS1 > Pseudothioglobaceae > Thiodubiliella. The sequence goes on along the minus strand of NZ_CDSC02000202.1, from coordinate 6,496 downwards.
ACGGCTCTGGAAAGTGGAATATTGAAAATAAAAACGCCATGAATGGTGTAGATATTGATCCGAAAACCACACTTAAAGATGATAATGATGAAATTGTCTCTGTTGGTTTCCCGTATTTTAACAATCAAGAGCATGAGCAAGAAATATTTACCAGTACAGAGCATGATTCTATTTTGATGAGAAATGTGCCAATTAAGAAGTTTAAATTATCTGATGGATCAGAAGTTAAAGTGGCAACAGTATTTGACTTAATGATGGCAAATTATAGTGTTGACCAAGGGTTGGGCGGTGATAATGTTGCGATTTCATTTGATGATAATGTGCCTTATACGCCAGCATGGAATGAAAAGGTGACAGGTGTTCCGCGTGAGCAAATCATTCGTATTGCTAGAGAATTCTCAGAAAATGCGGATAAAACGCAAGGTAAATCGATGGTTATTTTAGGTGCTGCTGTTAATCATTGGTATCACATGGATATGATTTATCGCGGTATTATCAATATGTTGATGATGTGTGGTTGTATCGGTAAATCTGGCGGTGGCTGGGCACATTATGTGGGGCAAGAAAAACTTCGTCCACAAACAGGATGGCAACCCTTAGCATTTGGCTTGGATTGGCATCGACCACCTCGCCATATGAACGGAACTTCCTTCTTTTATAATCACTCTAGCCAATGGCGCTACGAGAAACTTGAGGTTGATGATATTTTATCGCCACTGGCTGACAAGAAAGAATGGGGTAATTATTCCATGATAGATTGTAATGTTCGTAGTGAAAAAATGGGTTGGTTGCCTTCAGCGCCACAATTTGAAGAAAATCCATTAGAAATTACCAAGCAAGCGGAAAGAGCAGGTATGGATGTTAAAGATTATATTGTTAAGCAGCTTAAATCTAAGGAGCTTAAGTTCTCTTGTGAGGACCCTGATAATCCAAAAAACTTCCCTCACAATATGTTTATTTGGCGCTCTAATTTATTAGGCTCTAGTGGTAAAGGGCATGAGTATTTATTAAAGCATTTACTGGGTACGCAAAATGCAGTATTAGGCAATGAAACAGATAAAAAACCCTCTGAGGTTAAATGGCGTGATGGCGCAGAAGGTAAGGTTGATTTATTTGTAACGCTAGACTTTAGAATGTCAACCACCTGTTTGTATTCAGATATTGTTCTGCCATCAGCGACATGGTATGAAAAGAACGACTTAAATACCTCAGATATGCACCCTTTTATCCATCCACTCTCTAAAGCAGTGGATCCTGCTTGGGAATCAAGAAGTGATTGGGATATTTATAAAGGCTTAGCCAAGAAATTCTCAGAACTTTGCCCAGGGCATTTAGGCAAAGAAAAAGATGTGGTTGCCTTGCCTATTTTGCATGATACGCCAGCAGAGATGGCACAAGCAACGGATGTTAAAGCTTGGTTTGATGACGAATGTGAAGCAATTCCTGGTAAGACTATGCCAAACTTTATTGAGGTTGAAAGAAATTATCCGGATACCTATAAGAAGTTTACTTCACTCGGTCCATTAATGTCTAAGATAGGTAATGGTGGTAAGGGTATTGCCTGGAACACCGAAGATGAAGTGTCCTTGCTTGCTGATTTAAATCGTGTTGTTAGAGAGGAGGGCGTCTCTAAGGGGCTACCTAAAATCGAAACTGATATTGATGCAACCGAAGTTATTTTATCTCTTGCACCAGAAACCAACGGGCAAGTGGCCGTTAAAGCTTGGGAGGCACTAGGAAAAATAACAGGTAGAGACCATACACATCTAGCAAAACCAAAAGAAGATGAAAAGATTAGATTTAGAGATGTGCAGGCACAGCCTAGAAAAATCATCTCATCACCGACTTGGTCAGGACTTGAAGATGAGCATGTGAGTTACAATGCAGGGTACACAAATGTGCACGAATATATTCCTTGGAGAACACTTACAGGTAGACAACAATTCTACCAAGACCACAAATGGATGGTAGATTTTGGTGAGAATTTATGTACTTACAAGCCGCCTATTAATACCAAAACAATTGCACCTATTATCAATGAGAATAACGATGGACGCTCTCAAGTTGTTTTGAATTGGATTACACCACACCAAAAATGGGGTATTCACTCAACTTATTCTGATAATTTATTGATGCTTACTCTTAATCGTGGTGGTCCAGTAGTATGGATAAGTGAGATTGACGCCAAGAAAATTGGTGTAGAGGATAATGATTGGATTGAACTGTACAATGTGAATGGCACAATTGTTGCTAGAGCAGTTGTATCACAAAGAGTGCCAGAAGGTATGTCAATGATGTATCACGCTCAAGAAAAAATTACCACCACACCAGTGGCAGAAAAATCAGGTTTTAGAGGGGGTATTCATAATTCAGTCACTAGAGCCATCACTAAGCCAACACATATGATTGGTGGTTATGTGCAATTGTCTTATGGATTTAACTATTACGGCACCGTAGGCTCTAATCGTGATGAGTTTGTTGTTGTACGAAAAATGGATAAAGTAGACTGGAAAGATGAACCAGTAACAGGAGGTCAATTATGAAAATAAGAGCGCAAATAGGAATGGTTCTAAATCTGGACAAATGTATTGGTTGTCATACATGTTCAGTCACTTGTAAAAATGTATGGACTTCACGTCAAGGTGTGGAATATGCTTGGTTTAATAATGTAGAAACAAAACCTGGCATTGGCTATCCTGTTGATTGGGAAAATCAAGACAAATGGAATGGTGGCTGGGTTTCTAAAAATGGTAAATTACAGCCTAAGATTGGCGGTAAATTTAGATTGCTAGCAAAAATATTTGCCAATCCTGATTTACCTGAAATTGATGATTATTACGAGCCATTTACCTTTAATTATGCACACCTGCAAAATGCACCTGAAATGCCAACGCCACCGGTAGCAAGACCACATTCTATGATTACTGGAGAAGTTATGGAAAAACCAGAATGGGGACCTAACTGGGAGGAAATTCTGGGAGGTGAATTTGAAAAACGCTCAAAAGATTACAACTTTAAAACCATAGAAAAAGAGATTTATGGACAATTTGAGAATACATTTATGATGTATTTGCCACGCCTATGCGAGCATTGTCTTAATCCGGCTTGTGTGGCAGCATGCCCATCTGGTGCTATCTATAAACGCGAAGAAGACGGTATTGTTTTAATTGACCAAGACAAATGTCGTGGTTGGAGAATGTGCGTGAGCGCTTGCCCTTATAAAAAAATCTACTACAACTGGCAATCTGGAAAATCAGAAAAATGCACATTCTGTTACCCAAGAATAGAATCTGGAGAGCCAACCGTTTGTTCTGAAACCTGTGTTGGCAGAATTCGTTCATTGGGTGTTATTCTTTATGATGCGGACAAAATTGAAGAAATGGCAAATATGAACGATGAGAAAGATCTATATGAGGCTCAATTAAAAATTTTCTTAGACCCAAATGATGAAGCTGTACAAGCACAAGCTAAAAAAGATGGTGTGCCTGAGAGTTGGATTGAAGCGGCTAAAAACTCTCCAGTTTATAAAATGGCAATTGACTGGAAGGTGGCATTCCCATTACATCCTGAATATAGAACATTGCCTATGGTTTGGTATGTGCCACCTTTATCGCCAATTCAAAATGCGGTTGAAAAAGGTGTGATTGACCATCGAGGCCCTATTCCGAATGTTGAAGAATTACGTATTCCAATTCGCTATTTAGCCAATATGTTGACTGCAGGCGATGATGAGCCTATTATTTTTGCATTAAAGCGTATGATTGCAATGCGTAATTTTATGCGCGCAAAACGCGTTGATAATGTTGTCCTGACAAAAGTGTTGGATGAAGTGGGTTTAACAGAAGACATGGTTAATGATATGTATAGAACTATGGCGCTCGCTGCTTATGAAGATAGATTCGTTATCCCCACTAACCACAAGGAATATGCGGGTGAGACACCTTTTGATAATGAAATTGCTTTTGATATTCGTTCTTCTTGTGGATTTAGCTTTGGTAATGGTTGTTCTGAGGGCTCTACTACAGCCACTTTGTTTGGTGGAAAAACACATGCCAACACTATGAATGGGAAAGTTCCATGAAAACACTTAAAGTTTTAGCTGTTTTGCTGTCTTATCCAGATATCAATGTTTATAAAAATATTGATGAGTTGGCTGAGGCTTTAAAACAGGAATCTTTATTATCTAAAAAAACTTTAAAAGAATTATTGTCTTTTATAGAAGATTACAAAAATAAAGATTTCTTAGAATTACAAGAACGCTTTGTATCAACTTTTGACAGAAGTCGTGCACATTGTTTAAATTTATTTGAGCATATTCATGGCGAATCACGCGACCGTGGACCTGCTATGGTTGATTTAGCACAGATGTATGCAAGGAAAAATTTGTTTGTTGGTAAGAAGGAATTACCTGATTATTTGCCTGTGTTTTTAGAGTATTTATCTTTATGCGATGATAAAGAAGCCATAGAGTCATTAGGTGATACGATTGATATTATTGCTTTAATTGGTGGTCAACTGAAAAAAAATGAATCACCTTACCATGTTATTTTTTCTGCATTAGAGGCGTTATCTAATGCTAAAGTAAATAAATTTAAAGTAGCAGAAGCAATACAAAATAGCCCCAAAGAGCCAGAAACACTAGAAGAATTAGATGAGTTATGGCAAGAGCAAGAAGCCTTTGGCGGAGAATCATCAGAATGTGGCACTTGTGAGACCAGTGCTACACTAACACACTAGGAGATATATTATGAATACTTTTTTAGAACAGTTTTTTTTCGGTTACTATCCTTATATTGCGATGACAATATTTATTGCTGGTAGTGCATTGCGTTATGACAGGGACCAATATACTTGGAAAGCAGACTCGTCACAACTACTACGAAAAAAAAGTATGTTATTAGGCAGTAATTTATTCCATATTGGCATTATTCTACTATTTTTTGGTCACTTTGTTGGTTTATTAACCCCAGAATGGGTGTATCACCCATTTATGAGTGCTGGTACTAAGCAAATAATGGCAATGACTGCTGGTGGTATTTTTGGCACAATGTGCTTGATTGGCATATTGATTTTATTAAACAGGCGTTTGTTTGATAAGCGTATTAGTAAAACCTCTAAATTTAGCGATACTTTCATTCTACTTTTTTTATTCGCACAATTATTATTAGGTTTATTAACTATTCCTTATTCAGCACAACATTTAGATGGTAGCTCAATGATTGCCTTAGCAAATTGGGCGCAACATGTTGTAACATTTAGAACGGGTGCTGCTGATTTTATTGTAGCTGAGGCTTGGGTATTTAAATTGCATTTAGTATTAGGCATGACACTTTTTGTTATTTTTCCATTTACCAGGTTGGTGCATATCTGGAGTGTGCCAGTACAATATCTAACACGCACAAATTACCAGATAGTTAGAAAAAGGTAGCTACTTATGCCTATTAAAATTAATGATGTAGAAATTAGCGATGATGATGTATTTCAAGAAATGCAATATCAAACAGATGCTTCAAATATAGAAGAGGTTATTTTTAAAGCAGCGCAAGCCTTGGTGGTTCAGCAGTTATTACTACAAGAAGCTGGTATTAAAAAAAATGATGCTAATGAAGAGGAAAAGATTAACCAGTTGATCAATGATAATGTCATCATCCCTATAGCGAATATAGAGTCCTGTCAGCGTTATTATGACAACAATAAAGTTAAATTTTTAGACAAGGAGCGAAATGAAATTTTGTCATTTGCAATGGTAGAAGAGCACATTAGAGAGTATTTGCAGAACCAATCTAGCACTTCTGGTATTAAGGAATATATTAATGTGCTTGCTGCTGATGCAGATATAAAAGGATTTGATTTTAAAGACCCTAGTGCGATGAATATAAAAATACAATAAAATTTATACTATTATGAATATTAATAATAAAGAAATAGAACTAGACGCTGAAGGCTATTTGGTTCACCCAGAAAACTGGGATAAAGAGGTAGCCTTAGAGTTAGCCAAATCAGAAAATATAACACTAACTGATGAGTATTGGCCTATATTTGACTTTATGAGGGTTTACTACAATGAGCACGGAGCAGCACCTGATGTTCGACATACAGCAAAACAAATGGGGGTTGATTTGGGGGTTGATAAAAAAGTAGCAAAAACTAAATTATTTAAAATGTTTCCTTACGGCTATGTCAAGCAAACTTGTAAGATTGCTGGAATGAGACGCCCAAGAGGCTGGAGTACAGGTTAAAACAACATATAGATTGTTAAACTACTAAGGGGAGAGTGGTGAATAATAAAGAATTATTAATTTCAGCGATTGGAGTATTTATAGCTGTTATTGCAACTGGATTTTTTTCCAATGTTATTCTACAAAGTGCTAATTCCCCCTTAATTATTGCTTCAGCAGGTGCCTCAGCAATATTAATATTTGGCGCACCACATGCTGCAACTTCTCGCCCGCTAAACTTAATTGTTGGGCACGGCGTTTCTGCTATTGTTGGCGTT
>NZ_CDSC02000201.1 GCF_001298715.1 Bathymodiolus azoricus thioautotrophic gill symbiont | reverse complement strand
TTAAGCAAAACGACCAAGAAATAAGAGGTATTTTAGCAAAAGTTGGTTGATTTTTCTATGGTTATTGTTAGTTTTATTGTTATAAATCAATGTTTTGTGTGGTTTTTAAGGATTGACTACTTAATCAACGGCTTCGATTTTAGATAGGTTCTGATAACCTTTCGGCAACAAGTTACCGCGTTTTGCACGCACACCCATATAATTGGTTAAGTCTTGAAATTTAATGGTTAAATGACGCTTACCTGCCGTTACTTTAAGGTTTTGTGTGTCTAACAATACACACACACTCACCACAAATTCTTCACCAGAAATCCTCTCTTTCGATGGGATTTGAATGAGTTTGTTGCCCTTGCCTTTTGACAAGATTGGCAACTCAGATACTGGGAATATCAGCAACCTGCCACGATTGGTGGTAGCGGCAACAAACTGTTTTTCTAAATCATTGACCTTAATTACCTTCATAACTTTAGCAACACCTGGCAATGATAATGAAGCCTTACCTGCTTTTTTCTTTGATAATAAATCACCAATGGTAGCAATAAAACCATAGCCTGCATTTGATACAAGTAGGATATTTTGGCTATCATCGCCCATCACGACATCAACAAATTTAGCATCTGCTGGTGGTGTAAGCTTTCCTGTCAGTGGTTCACCTTGCCCTCTTGCGCTTGGCAAAGAATTAGCAGTTAGTGCGTAAGAACGCCCTGTTGAATCCAAGAAGACTGCTACCTTGTTACTACGGCCTTTAGCACTGGTTAAATAATTATCGCCAGATTTATAATTCAAAGTAGTCGGGTCGATGTCATGCCCTTTAGCACTACGCACCCAGCCCTTGTCACTCAGCACCACTGTCACATTTTCAGCAGGCACTAAATCATCTTCATTAAAGGCTTGTGCTTGTGCAATATTTGAATTAATACTTGAGCGTCTTTCATCGCCAAAGTCTTTAATAATGGCTTTAAGTTCTTTTTTAATATAAGTTTTTAGACGTCTGTCACTTGACAATAGCAACTCTAATTTTTCTTTTTCTTCTGCCAATTCTTTTTGCTCGCCTTGAATTCTCATTTCTTCTAATTTAGCAAGGTGACGAAGTTTTAGCTCTAAGATTGCTTCGGCTTGTATTTCGCTAAGTTTAAAACGCGATATTAATACTGGCTTTGGCTTATCCTGCGCACGAATAATCGCAATCACTTCTTCAATATTTAAAAATGCAATCAATAAACCATCTAAGATATGTAGGCGCGCCAAAATCTTATCAAGGCGGTAATTTAAGCGCTTGGTAACCACTTGGATGCGATAAGTTAGCCATTCCTTAATCATTGGGATAAGTGGCTTAACCTGTGGTTTACCATCCAAACCAATCACATTCATATTAACGCGATAATTTTTCTCTAAATCGGTAGTCGCAAATAAATGCAACATTAACGCATCAGCATCCACGCGATTTGACCTTGGGACAATCACAATCCTAGTTGGATTTTCATGGTCAGATTCATCCCGAATATCTTCAACCAATGGCAGTTTTTTCTTACGCATTTGGTCGGCAATTTGCGTAATAACTTTAGATCCAGAAGTTTGAAAAGGCAATGTTTCAACAATAATATTACCTTTTTCTTTTTGATAAGTGGCACGCATTTTGACCGAGCCATGACCTGTGGCATAAATTTGTCTAATATCTGCCTCATTCGATACAATATCAGCACTCGTTGGATAATCCGGTGCCGGCATAATCTTCATGATCTCATCTAATTCTGTAGCAGGTTCATCCAATAATTGAATACAAATATTCACAACTTCAGTCAAATTATGCGGTGGCACATCTGTTGCCATACCAACAGCAATACCTGAAGTGCCATTTAAGAGTAAATTAGGCACTTGCGCCGGTAAGTTTTTAGGCTCTTGTAATGAACCATCAAAATTATCCGCCCAATTAACCGTACCTTGGTTGATTTCACTGAGCAATAAATCTGCATAACGAGAAAGTTTGCTCTCGGTATAACGCATTGCTGCAAATGATTTAGGGTCATCAGGTGCGCCCCAGTTCCCTTGTCCGTCAATAAATGGATAACGATAAGAAAAAGGTTGCGCCATCAACACCATCGCTTCATAACAGGCGCTGTCGCCATGCGGATGGAATTTACCTAAAACATCGCCCACAGTACGGGCAGATTTTTTGAATTTTGCTGTGGATTTGAGTCCTAATTCACTCATCGCATAGACGATACGGCGCTGTACAGGCTTGAGTCCATCACCCACAAATGGCAATGCACGGTCAAGAATAACATACATAGAATAATCAAGATAAGCATTCTCACTAAATTGTGCAACACTTTGTTGCTCAAGGCCGATTTGGCTCATTTTTCCCCTATAAAGAACACAAAAGTTCGGATTATTTTAGCTTAAATCTTCAAAGGCTTCAATGGCAATACACGAACAAAACAAATTTCGGTCGCCATACACATTGTCAATACGCTTCACTGGCGGAAAATATTTATTCTGTTTTAAAGACTCAACAGGATACAGCGCTGTAGTGCGTGAATAAGGGTAACCCCAATCTCCTGCCATTTCAAGTGCGGTGTGCGGTGCATTTTTCAGTGGGTTGTTGTCCTTATCCCATTGTCCAGAAATTACATTTTGAATTTCATCATGGATACTCACCATCGCAATAATAAATCTATCAATTTCTCGCTTTGATTCACTCTCGGTCGGCTCAATCATGAGTGTACCTGCCACTGGAAACGACATCGTTGGCGAATGAAAACCATAATCCATTAAACGCTTGGCAATGTCTTCTTCCGTGATGCCGCTGGCATCTTTCAAAGGGCGAATATCAATAATGCATTCGTGTGCCACCATACCTTGCTCGCCACGATAAAGAATTGGAAAATAGTCTTTTAATTCATTGGCAATATAGTTAGCACTGACAATAGCAACTTCGGTTGAACGCTGCATACCATACTTACCTAATAATTTAATATACGACCATGAAATCGGCAAAATTGAAGCAGAGCCATACATCGCTGCTGAAACAGCATTTGAATCTTTAATTAATGGGTCGCCTGGTAAAAATTGTGCCAAATGTGCCTTAACACCAATAGGTCCCATACCCGGGCCACCACCACCATGCGGAATAGCAAAAGTTTTATGTAAGTTAATGTGTGATACATCTGCACCAAACTCACCCATACGGGTAATGCCCACCATCGCATTTAGATTAGCACCATCTAAATAAACCTGCCCACCTCTGGTGTGAATAATTTCACAGATTTTTTGTATTTGAACTTCAAACACGCCATGTGTTGAGGGATAAGTAACCATAATTGCGGAAAGATTATCAGCATGTTTTTGTGCTTTTTCTTGCAAATCATCCACATCAATATTACCTGAGGCATCACATTTTACAATCACCACCTTCATCCCTGCCATCACTGCACTAGCCGGGTTTGTACCATGTGCAGAAGATGGAATTAGGCAGATGTTACGATGTGTATCACCACAAGACTGGTGATACGCATGAATCGCAAGTAGTCCTGCAAACTCACCTTGAGAGCCTGCATTTGGTTGCAATGACACCGCATCATAGCCTGTTACTTCACAAAGAGCGTGCTCTAAATCTTTAAATAATTGCTGATAGCCTTGCGTTTGCTCTATTGGTGCATAAGGATGCAGTTGTGAAAAACCCGGCAACGAAATTGAATACATTTGCGTAGCAGCATTTAGTTTCATGGTACAAGACCCCAGTGCAATCATTGAATGATTAAGCGCAATGTCTTTATTCTCTAAACGCTTTAGATAACGCATCATTTCAGTTTCACTATGATACAAACTAAATACAGGATGCGTTAGATACTCAGAATCTCTAGTCACATCAGAGGCAAAATTAGTCATACCATCGCTGGCCACATAAGCGATTATAAGGGCATCTAATAATGCTGATAAATCTTTCTCGCTAGTGCTTTCATCCACTGCAATGGTGAGTTGATTGTCACTTAATAAGCGACAATTAATACCTTTGTCCTGTGCTTGATTAAACAGCATTTTTGCCTTATCAGTATTGACAGTAATGGTGTCAAAAAATTGCTCACTTACCAATGTAAACCCTGCCTCAGTAAAACTCTTGGCAAGTGTTAATGCCTTTAAATGTACTTCAGTGGCAATCTTTTTCAAACCTTTAGCGCCATGATAAATACCATAAGCAGCTGCTAATACTGCTAACAAAACTTGTGCAGTGCAAATATTACTGTTTGCCTTGTCACGGCGAATATGTTGCTCACGCGTTTGCAAAGACATACGCATTGCCGGATTACCAAGTGTGTCTTGTGACACACCAATAATGCGCCCCGGTACCATGCGTTTAAACTCATCACGGGTGGCTAAAAATGCAGCATGAGGACCACCAAAACCCATCGGTACGCCAAAACGCTGAGAATTACCAATAGCAATATCTGCACCCATCTCGCCTGGCGTTTTAATTAAGGTTAGTGCCAAAAGGTCGCAAGCAACAATGGTTAAGACATTTTGTATTTTGGCTTTTTCAATATCAGCGCTCAAATCACGCACTTCGCCGTTCGTACCCGGTGATTGCAACAAAACAGCGAAACAATCCGAGAAATCATTACCTTGGACATCTGCCACCACTAACTTGATACCCAATGGCTTGGCACGCGTTTGTAAAATCGTAATGGTTTGTGGATGGGTATTACTGTCACACAGAAATTTATTAGACTTGTTTTTACGATTGGCGCGATGTGCCATCATCATCGCCTCAGCAGCGGCAGTTGGCTCGTCTAATAAAGAAGCATTGGAGATATCCATGCCCGTTAAATCAATAATCATTTGCTGAAAATTGAGCAACATTTCCAAACGCCCCTGAGAAATCTCAGCTTGATAAGGGGTATAAGCGGTATACCAGCCAGGATTTTCTAGAATATTTCGCTGAATGACGCTTGGCATTAAAGTGCCATAATAACCCTGTCCGATAAAATTGGTGGCAATGATATTTTCGCCAGCCAATTTGGTTGCCAGTGTCAAAGTATCTCGCTCGCTTAATCCTTTGTCAAGCGCCATTCGATTGCCAAATAAAATACCCTCAGGCACCGTTTTCGAGACCATCTCATCAATTGAATTTTGTCCGGTTGCCTGCAACATTGCGGTAATATCTGCTGCATTGAGACCAATGTGTCTATCTAAAAATTCGTCACTCATCATGAATATAAAAACACTAAATAAAAAAGCATTTTATCTTATCAAA
>NZ_CDSC02000286.1 GCF_001298715.1 Bathymodiolus azoricus thioautotrophic gill symbiont | reverse complement strand
TATTTTTGGATTAGGGAAAAAACTTAAGAAACTTACCTTAAGATGTCAGCTATAATCTTACAAATATTAAAACATAAGGTAAATCTAATGAACTCAATATCTTTCAATACAAGTTTTACTCGCATTCTATTATTAAAAATAGCCCTTGTTGTCTCAATCAACACAGCCATTGCAGGTGGAAGCAGTATTGAACTAAACCGTTTTACTGAGGTGGATGTTTCTAGCGCCAATAATGATAATGCTGGATATTATAATGCGTCAAATCACCCCAACTACAATGCCTTTGCCACTCTTCAAACCGATGGCTCAATCATGGCGTGGGGTGACTCAGGTTCTGGAGGATCAGGTGCGCCTGCTGGTAGCGGTTATACCAAGATTTATCCATCTGCATATGCCTTTGCCGCCCTTAAAGCCGATGGCTCAATCAAGGCGTGGGGTGACTCAAGTTATGGAGGTACAGGTGCGCCCTCTGGTAGTGGCTATACCAAGATTTATTCAACGGGTGGTGCCTTTGCCACTATTAAAACCGATGGCTCAATCAAGGCGTGGGGTGACTCAGGTTCTGGAGGCACGGCGCCCTCTGGTAGTAACTACACCAAGATTTATTCAACTAATAGTGCTTTTGCTGCCCTTAAAGCCGATGGGTCAATCAAGGCATGGGGTAACTTAGATTCTGGAGGCACAGGTGCGCCCCCTGGTAATGGTTATACCAAGATTTATGCAACTAGGAGTGCCTTTGCCGCCCTTAAAGCCGACGGCTCAATCAAGGCGTGGGGTAACTCAAGTTATGGAGGTACAGGTGCACCCTCTGGTAGTGGCTACACCAAGATTTATGCAACGGGTGGTGCCTTTGCTGTCATTGAAACTGATGGTTCAATTACGGCGTGGGGTTATTCGCTTGATGGAGGCATGAATGCACCCTCTACTGGTGTCTATACCAAAATTTATTCAACTGGGCATGCCTTTGCTGCCCTTAAAGCCGATGGCTCAATCACGGCGTGGGGTGGTTCAGATTATGGAGGCGCAGATGCACCCTCTACTGGCGTCTATACCAAGATTTATTCAAACAGTGGTGCCTTTGCTGTCCTTAAAACCGATGGGTCAATCAAGGCGTGGGGTGATTCAAGTTATGGAAGCACAGGTGTACCCGCTGGTAGTGGTTATACCAAGATTTATTCAACTAATAGTGCTTTTGCTGCCCTTAAAGCCGATGGAACAATCGCGGTGTGGGGTGACTCAGATTCTGGAGGCGCAGATGCACCCTCTGGTAATAGTTATACTAAGATTTATTCAAATTTGAAAGCCTTTGTCGCCATTAAAACCGATGGCTCAATCGCAGCGTGGGGTTCTTCATCTACTGGAGGCACAACGCCCGCCCCTAATCTTGCGAATACTGCAGGTGCAAACCAAATAGCTGTTATTGATTCTGCCATCACAAACATTACTTTTAGCAATTCAGGTGGTGCGATTACCAGTTGTACAGTAGCCCCTACACTACCAGCTGGCTTAAGTATTGACAATGTAACTTGTACCATCAGTGGCACCCCAACTGAGGTGAAAGTTCCTACTCTATACACAGTAACTGCAAAAGATGCCAAAGATAATACTGGCAATACTAGTTTTTCTTTAATGGTGAATGTACAGGGTCCTGCCATTAGCAAATTAAACCGTTTTACTGAGGTGGATTTTTCTAGTGCCAATAATGATAATGGTGGATATTATAATGCGTCAAATCACCCTAACTTCAATGCTTTTGCTACTCTTCAAGCCGACGGGTCAATCACAGCATGGGGTGCCTCAAGTTCTGGAGGTATAGGCGCGCCCTCTGGTAATGGCTACACCAAGATTTATTCAAATACGCGTGCCTTTGCTGCCCTTAAAGCCGATGGGTCAATCAAGGCGTGGGGTGACTCAGGCTTTGGAGGTACAGGTGCACCCGCTGGTCATGGCTATACCAAGATTTATTCAACTCATGGTGCCTTTGCCGCCCTTAATGCCGATGGGTCAATCAAAGCGTGGGGTGACTCACGTTTTGGAAGTACAGGTGCACCCTCTAATGGTATTTACACCAAGATTTACTCAACTGGTGGCGCCTTTGCTGCCCTTAAAGCCGATGGCTCAATCAAGGCGTGGGGTGACTCAAGCTTTGGAGGCACATCACCCTCTGGTAGTAACTATACCAAGATTTATTCAACTTCAAGAGCCTTTGCTGCCCTTAAAGCCGATGGCTCAATCAAGGCGTGGGGTCATTCAAGTTATGGAGGTAGAGATGCACCCTCTAATGGTGTCTATACCAAGATTTATTCAAACAGTGGTGCCTTTGCTGCCCTTAAAGCCGATGGCTCAATCACGGCGTGGGGTCACTTAAAGTTTGGAGGCTCAAATGCACCCGCTGGCACTGGCTATACCAAGATTTATTCAAATACACGTGCCTTTGCTGCCCTTAAAGCCGATGGGTCAATCAAGGCGTGGGGTGACTCAGATTCTGGAGGCACAGGTGCACCCTCTAATGGTGTTTATACCAAGATTTATTCAATTGATAATGCCTTTGCCGCCCTTAAAGCCGATGGCTCAATTAAGGCGTGGGGTGGCTCAAATTTTGGAAGCATAGCGCCCTCTGATAGTGGCTATACCAAGATTTATTCAACTGAGTATGCCTTTGCCGCCCTTAAAGCTGACGGGTCAATCACGGCATGGGGTAACCCAGATTTTGGAAGCACAGGCGCACCCTCTGGTAGTGGCTATACTAAGATTTATTCAACTGGTAGCTCCTTTGCTGCCATTAAAGCCGATGGGTCAATCACAACATGGGGTCTCTTGCGTCATGCAGGCATTGTAGTGTCCGCCCCTAATCTTGCGAATGCTGAATACCAAGCAGCTGTTATTGGCTCTGCTATCACAGACATTACTTTTAGCAATTCAGGTGGTGCGATTACCAGTTGTACAGTAGCTCCTACACTACCAGCTGGTTTAAGTATTAACAGCACAACTTGTACCATCAGTGGCACCCCAACTAAGGTGAGGGCTCCTACCCTATACACAATAACTGCAAAAAGTGTCTCAAATAATACTGACATTGCTGTCTTTTCTTTAACGGTGAATGCACTCGCCCCTAATCTTGCGAATGGTATAGACCAAGTAGCTGTTGTTGATTCTTCCATCGTAGACATTACTTTTAGCAATTCAGGTGGTGCGATTACCAGTTGTACAGTAGCTCCTACACTACCAGCTGGTTTGAGTATTAACAACACAACTTGTACCATCAGTGGCGCCCCAATTGAGGTGAAAACTTCTACTCTATACACAGTAACAGCCACCAACTCAACAGGTCAAACCGCTACTGCAACGGTTAATTTAGCGACATTACTCTCAGCCTCAGCCTTAGCCCCTACAACATTAACTGCAGTTGCCACAGGCGTTCCTAATGAAGTAACGCTATCATGGGCTGGTGGGGTAACCGGTGCAACTGCTTATAGGCTTTATCGAACAACTGATGCCGCCTTTGCAACAGCAGGCAATAGCGACCCTAGTCAATTTTCGGCATACAGTCCAGCAGCCACTTCCACTGATACGACTGCTACCAGTATTACTATGACGCTAAGTGGTACAGCCACCGTTTATTATGTGGTAACAGCAATCAATGGCACTGTTGAATCTTTTAGTAACACCACACCCGTTGCTGCTACCGCACATGCTTTTGAATTTGGCAAGGTTACTTCGTCAACAGGTCAAGTATGGATGGATAGAAACCTAGGTGCCAGCCGAGTGGCAACCAGTTCTACCGATCCAGCATCCTATGGTGATTTGTACCAATGGGGTAGACCTGCAGATGGACACCAAATAAGGACATCTGCTATCACAGCAACGCTTGCGGCAAATACCACTCCAGGTCATGCAAATTTTATTACCATAACTGGTCCAAGAGGTCCTTATGATTGGACAATCCCACATACAGGTGATGTTGATGGTGCTTTGCGTAGTGCATTTTTTGCCAAGACTGATGGTAGTGGTATTTGCCCCACGGGTTTTAATGTGCCAACTGAGGCACAACTAAAGGCAGAAGTAGATATTTGGGATACGACTAATAATGCTGCAGTAGGTGCTTTTAACTCTGTACTGAAGTTGCCAGTTGCTGGTGCCCGTATTAGACAGGCTGGCAAACTTGGCAATGTTGGTCTTGTTGCCTACTTGTGGACTCGTTCTGTTATGCCTACTAGTTGGCGGTATCGGTATGCTCGTTATTTGGGCTTCAGCAGTTACAATACTTATCCAGAGTTCTTTAATGTTGAGCGCTCCGCGGGTAATAGTATTCGTTGTATTAAGAATTAGACACTTTAGTGTAACGCTGTCATTTAAAAAACAGGCTTTTAATTTCTATTTTTGGATTAGGGTATTAGTAAAAATTTATATGGTATGATTAAACTTAAATTAAGATCGTAGCACTAACGCTACCCCTTAACCACTTGTACAAGCCTTGCAATTATGCAAGAAAGTGGCAGCGATGAGCTGAGTTTGTTCAACCCATAGGGACATTATAATTCCTATGGGGATTACTGTCCTTGTGATTTTTTAATGTAATTATCATAATAGGAGAGTGAAATGAAAATGGTAAGTATAAACAATGAAAAACTAGAGGGTGTTTTCTGTGATATAGGAGTGATATTTTCTTCTAGTGGAGTGATCGGATTTTTTTTCAATTTTTCACCATCTGCCAGCATTCTTGCTGTTATTATCGAATTTTTTTTGATATTATTTGGAATTAAGGAGGATAGAGATGGGACTAGAAACTAACGAAATTTATTTTATGCTTTCTGCGTTGTCTGTACTAGGATTCTTGTTAATTCTCGGAAGAATAG
>NZ_CDSC02000041.1 GCF_001298715.1 Bathymodiolus azoricus thioautotrophic gill symbiont | reverse complement strand
AAATTTAATAAGATGAGGCCTTTGCATAAATAGGGATGATTGGTAAAATCCAATTTTTGCCCAATTGGCGATTTCTTTAAACCTTGTCCTAGCAGGGCTAAGGCTGGGTTTAAAAAATCGCCAAGTGGGTGAAAAGTGGGTTTCTGATGATTATTCCTATTTGTGAAAAGGTCTCAAGATAAAAAAATAGCGCCATAAAGCGCTATTTAAATATGGTGGAGGGATAGGGATTTGAACCCTAGAAGGGTATTAACCCTTGCTGGTTTTCAAGACCAGTGCATTCAGCCACTCTGCCATCCCTCCGAAGGCGCATATGATACCGAGAGTTTTGTCAATAGTAAATAGATTTGATTAAATTTAACTATGAAAGTCAAGTGATTTTAAGTATAATGCTCTCTTTTTAGATTTTCGAGAATAGGTGAACTATGGCAAAGGTATGTCAAGTAACGGGTAAGCGCCCAATTAGTGGAAACAATGTTTCTCATGCGCACAATAAGACGCGTAGGCGTTTTTATCCAAATCTGCACACGCATCGTTTTTGGGTGGAGAGTGAGAACCGTTTTGTGAAATTAAAGTTGACTGCAAAAGGTTTGCGTATCGTTGATAAGAAGGGTATTGATACTGTATTATCAGAAATTCGTGCTCGTGGCGAAAAGGTTTAAAAGGGTAAAATTATGAGAGAAAAAATCAGATTAGTATCATCAGCAAAGACGGGTCACTTTTACACAACAACTAAGAATAAACGACTGCACCCAGAGAAGGTAGAAGTTAAAAAGTTTGATCCAGTGGTTAGACAGCATGTAATGTACAAGGAAGCCAAGATTAAATAATGGACACAGCAAGTTTATATCAAAATATTATTTCTGCTATTCGGGGAGCATTTATTGAGCCAGCGGAAAAATTTGGGGTATCTATTGTTGAATTAAAAGCGTTTGACCCCTCAATTGACGAGTTAATATCTCACTTAAAGGGATTGATCGGGATATTGAAACTTTTTGCAGATGACAATCATTCTGAAATAAATA